>JABBNV010000191.1:405-1864 GCA_019352125.1 Acidobacteriota bacterium
GGGCAGCAACTTATCCAATACTGGGCTCCTGTACACTCCGCCGCGGCGTGTTCAACTTTCCGTCGAGCACCGTGGGGTGGCCATGGAAGAACGTGGCTTTGACAACACCTGGCAACTCACGTCCACGGAACGGGGAGTTATTGCCCTTGGTGGCCTGCTGGGCCGGATTAACCGTCCAGCGCGCTGCCGGATCAACCAGAATGATGTTGGCAGGTTCGCCTTCCTCCAAGGGACGCCCCTGATCTGCCAACTGGCCAATCAGTGCCGGCGTATGAGAGGTCACTTTCGCAAACGCGGCCCAGTCCATGGCACCAGTTTCAATCATGGTCTGCTGCACTACTGACAGCGCAGTCTCCAGCCCCGTCATACCCATGGCGGCCTGGGCCCACTCGCAATCCTTTGACTCATCCGGGTGCGGCGCGTGGTCCGTGCCCACCACATCAATAGTCCCGTCAGCAAGCGCAGCCCGAAGAGCCTGCACGTCAGCATCCGTTCGCAGCGGTGGGTTGACCTTGAATACCGGGTCATAGCTGCGAACCAATTCATCCGTGAGCAATAGGTGGTGCGGCGTTACCTCCGCAGTAACCTTAATGCCACGGCTCTTGGCCCAGCGGATAATCTCCACACTGCCAGCAGTTGATACGTGGCACACGTGCAGCCGAGACCCTACATGGTCAGCGAGCAATACGTCGCGCGCAATGATGCTTTCCTCAGCTACAGCTGGCCAACCCGCCAGCCCCAACACCGCGGAAACCTTGCCCTCGTTCATTTGGGCGCCCACGGTCAGGCGAGGTTCCTGCGCATGTTGGGCAATCACGCCGTCGAACGCTTTTACGTACTCCAAGGCGCGACGCATCAGCACTGGATCACTGACGCAGATGCCGTCGTCGGAAAATACCCGGACGCGAGCCCGTGAGTCAGCCATGGCGCCGAGTTCTGCAAGCTGCTGCCCGGCCAAGCCCACGGTGACGGCGCCTACCGGACGAACATCCACCCAGCCGGACTGCCTGCCCATGCTGAACACCTGCTCCACCACGCCAGCGGTATCTGCCACTGGATTGCTGTTGGCCATCGCGTGAACTGCGGTAAAGCCGCCCAACGCTGCGGCCCTGGTGCCTGTCTCCACCGTTTCCGCGTCCTCACGGCCGGGCTCGCGCAGGTGGGTATGCAGATCCACCATGCCCGGCAGCGCCACCAGAGCGGATGCGTCAATAACGCTCGCGTCGACCGCTGATAGTTCCTGGCCCACTGCCGCGATGATGCCATCGGCGATCAGCAGATCAGCTCGTTCGCGACCCAGAATTGCGGCATTTTTGATCAAATACTTCGTTGGGTTAGTTGCCACGATTTTGGGCCACCTCTCTGATGGACGGCGATGCAGAAGTTACTAGTCCCTGGTCCCGGTCACTGCTTGCCAGTAGCAGGTACAGCACTGCCATGCGGACGGAGACACCGTTGC
>JABBNV010000191.1:1874-4081 GCA_019352125.1 Acidobacteriota bacterium
TGCGCACCTGGGCGAGGACCGTGGATCGGTGCGAGTCGGCAGCGGCCGCGGAGATTTCCAAGCCTCGGTTCATCGGGCCCGGATGCATAATCAGCGTGTCATTGTTTCCTGAGGCGTCAAGGGCAGCCAGCCGGGCGTCATCAAACCCCCAGCGGCGAGAATACTCGCGGGTGGAGGGGAAGTACGATTCGTGCATCCGCTCCCCCTGGACGCGCAACATCATCACCGCATCGGTACCATCGGCCATGACGCCGTCAAGGTCATAGCTCACGGCGCACGGCCAATCGTCAATTCCCACAGGGAGAAGCGTAGGCGGAGCCACCAAAGTCACCTTCGCGCCCAGTGTGTGTAACAACCACACGTTGGAACGTGCCACGCGGGAGTGTAGAACATCCCCCACTATGGCAATCCGCAGCCCTTTCAGGGTGCCACCGGTGGACGCAGTCCCCGCGAGAGCTGCCCAATGACGCCGCAGCGTAAAGGCATCCAGCAGGGCCTGGGTGGGGTGTTCGTGTGTGCCATCCCCGGCATTGATGACGGTGGCGTCGATCCAGTCTGAGTTGGCCAGCCGTGCAGGAGCGCCGGACGCGCCGTGACGGATCACCACGGCGTCAGCCCCCATGGCCTCTAGAGTCTGCGCCGTATCTTTGAGCGACTCCCCCTTGGACACGGAGGAGCCCTTAGCGGAAAAGTTGATCACGTCCGCTGAGAGGCGTTTGGCGGCAGCCTCAAAGGAGATTCTGGTGCGTGTCGAGTCCTCAAAGAACAGGTTGACCACGGTGCGGCCGCGCAGGGCTGGAAGCTTCTTGATTTCCCGTTCTCCCACAGCCGCCATTTCTTCAGCGGTATCCAGGATGCGGATGGCATCGGTCAGTGCCAGGTCTGCGGTGGAAAGTAGGTGCCTCAAGAGTTGCTCTCAATCACAACTTCGTCAGTTGTCCGCGTAGAGCCGTCCACTGGGCTGTCTGTTTCACTAAGCCGGACGCGCACACTTTCGCTGCTGGCCGTGGGTAGATTCTTCCCCACATGATCCGCCCGAATGGGAAGTTCACGGTGGCCACGGTCCACTAACACGGCCAGCCGAACAGCGCGCGGCCGCCCTAGATCCACCAACGCATCGAGCGCAGCGCGAATGGTTCGTCCTGAAAACAGCACGTCATCAACCAGCACTACTACCTTGTTGTCGATGCCACTTTGGGGAAGTCTGGTTGGGAGCGGCGCTCGAGTGGGTTGCCTGGCCAGATCGTCTCGAAACATAGTGACGTCCAACTGGCCCACCAAGGCTTCGGCGTCCAAAGAGGAATCAGTGGCGGCCAACTTGCGGGCCAAGCGCTGGGCGAGGGGGTATCCCCGTTTGGGAATTCCGAGCAGGATCAAGTCATTGCCACCTCGATTGGATTCGAGGATCTCATGGGCAATACGAGTCAGTGCACGGTCAATATCTGCTGCCGTCAGCACAGTTCGTGCCGAAGGAAGCGATGAGGTTTCGTGGGTCACAGCCCGCCTCCCCTTTCCCCGCCTCACAGGACGGAATTAAAAGGTTTCTGGATGCCTCAAAGTTATCACAAATTGCTTGCGGCTCCGGTATGCCCAAGCCAATTGCGCATAGGGTGAATTCATGACGACTGACGAGTATCACCAGCCGCAGCAGCCCGGGTCCAGCGGCACAGCTCCGTACTATGACCCGCGATACAACCCCAGCTGGATAGGGCGCGTTGCTCATCATCACTATCAGGCAGCGCCGACTTCTCCCCTGACACAACAGGCTCATATCTGGGGTCACCAACAGGTGCGATCCCCCGGCAGCTCCACGAAGGTAACCCTCAACGTCATCTTGTTGCTAGTCATAACGGGTGTAGTGGCCTGTATCTTGCTGCTATTTTTTGTGCTGCCCAACCTGGTGGCGGCCGGCGGTCCCGCCGGCGTCATTGTTGGCTTTCTCTTGTCCCTAGTGCCTCTTTTTGTGGTGCTGCTGAGCGTGTATTTCATAGACCGTTGGGAACCAGAACCAAAGTACATGCTGATGTTTGCACTTATCTGGGGTGTGGCTGTGTCAATCGGCACTACTTTGCTCATTCAGCCCATCTGGGTGGCTCTGTTTCTCCCCCACGGGTTGAGCAAGCCTGAGGCATTGGCGTGGCTGGCTCACTATGAGGCTCCCCCGGTGGAAGAGTTTTCCAAGGGACTAGGCGTCCTGTTGGTGGCAC
>JABBNV010000191.1:4091-5583 GCA_019352125.1 Acidobacteriota bacterium
TGGACGGTGTGGTCTATGCCACGGTAATAGCCGCCGGTTTTGCGTTCACCGAGAACATTCAGTACTTCGGGACGACCTTCAGTGACACACATGGCAACACGCTGGCTGTGGGCATCACGTTTCTGGTGCGCGGCATCTTCTCCCCCTTCGGCCACGCCTTCTATACCGCGTGTACCGGCGCAGCTATTGGGTGGTCAGTCCGCAAAAACAGCAAAGGCTTCACCATAGTGATGTTTTTTGTTGGTCTGTTGCCAGCAATGTGGCTGCACCACCTGTGGAACAGTGCGCAGCTGTTCTTTGAACCCACCACGGTTCCTGAACTCATTGGGGCCGTCGTACTACAGTCAATTGTCTATGAATTGCCCTTGATGGTGCTGTGGATCATCGGGCTGATGTTTCTCCGCCGGGCAGAGGTGAAATTGACCGGCGCCAGATTGAACGAATATTGCGCCGCTGGCTGGTTCTCCCCGGAGGAAGTAACTATGCTGGCCACTCCGGCCGGGCGTCGACACGCTATGGTGTGGGCTCGTGGAATTGGCCGGGCACGGCTGATGAAGCAATTTATTACTAAGGCGACCACGCTGGCCTATACGCGCCAGCGCATGCTCACTGGGAGTGATCTGGCCAGCAACCAAGCAGCCGAGCACGCACTCCTCGGTGAATTGCAAGAGGTGCGTGCCCGGATGGTTGGCCAGGTGACTGCTTAGGCCAGGAGAGTCGGTTTGAGCTGCTGAATCCTGCCCAGCAGGCCGTTGACAAACTGTGGCGACTCATCCGTGGAGAGCATCTTGGCCAGCTCCACGCTCTCGCTGACGGCAACGCCGTCGGGAATGTCATCGTTATACAACAATTCCCATGCACCGATCCGCAAGATGATGCGGTCTACGCTCGGCATCCGCTCCAGGGTCCAACCCTGGGAGTAGGTGGCCAGGAACTCGTCAATGGTTTCTTGCCTGGCGGTGACGCCTTCGATCAGCGTCACCGAATAGGCGTTGATGATCTGGTCAGTGCTGGTTCTACGCGTAGCCAGCACAGTGTCGACATTGAGTTCGCGCTGTTCAGCTTCAAAAAGCAGATCCAAAGCACGACGACGAGCCTTGCTGCGCGCACTCGTCATCGGCATGGGGGTGGACTGTTTTGGTTCCTTGCTCACTAGTCGTTGACTCGTCCCAAGTAGCTGCCATCGCGGGTATCAACCTTGACGCGCGTGTTGTTTTCGACGAACAGTGGAACCTGAATCTCATACCCGGTCTCCAATGTTGCAGGCTTGGTGCCGGCGGAGGAACGATCCCCTTGCAGGCCCGGTTCCGTGTAGGTGATTTCCAGTACAACGGATGCTGGAAGTTCAATGTAGAGGGGTGCGCCTTCGTGGATGGCGATGTTGACGTTTTGGTTCTCCAACATGAAGTTGGTGGCGTCTCCCACTACCGGGCCAGGAACCGTGATCTGGTCATAATCCTGGGTGTCCATGAAGACGAAGTCTTCGCAGATC
>JABBNV010000192.1:0-2005 GCA_019352125.1 Acidobacteriota bacterium
GTTATTCGCACGCTTTGGCGTGGACTCGCTGTTGGAGCGGATCTCGGCGCTGCCTCGTCGGGATCGCTGGCAGGCTCTGGCCCGTGCAGCGCTACGCGATGACCTTTATGGCACCGTGTCAGAAATGACGATGGCCGTGATGCATTCAACGGATGGGAGCCATAGCGCCTCGGAGCGGATTGCCTCATGGGAAGCTGCCAATCAGGAGCAATTGGGCAGGGCACACAAGATGTTTGCCGAGGTCAATCAGCTGGAAAAGGATGACATGGCGTCGCTATCGGTAGCATTGAGGCTCTTGCGTTCAATAGTTCGCCGCTAAGGAGTAGATGTGGCCATTTTTATGGATCCGATCCGGGATCATGCAGATCTGGGACCGGGCGATGCCGAATGGCTGCATCTACTGGTGGGGGACTGGCAAATGGTGGCGGACCTAGCGTTCGCTGACCTGGCGCTGTGGTTCCCTCACCCGGAGTTGGGCTACGTGGCACTGGCCCATGTGCGGCCCTCCACCACCCACACCATGTTTCATTCGGACATCGTGGGGGACCCAATTCGGAGCGATTTGCGGGCCATTGTGGATAAGGCTTGGGCCAGCAAATCCATCGAGCGGTCCCCGGATACCAGTGGGTGGAACCACGAGTTGGCCATGCGGGTTGAGGCAGTTCCCATGGTGCGCAACGGAAAAACCCTGGCCGTGGTAACCACGCACTTGGATCTTTCCAGTTCGCGCATGCCGTCGCGTCTGGAGCTGACGTACCGCCAATGTGCCTACGATCTGCTCAAGATGGGCACGTTGGGTCTGTGGCCGGACTTTGCTTCACCCACGGGATCCCGCCGCGGTGCACCCCGCGTGGGGGACGGGCTCATTCGGCTCGATGCGGACGGGATTGTGCAGTACGCCAGCCCCAATGGCGTCTCCGCTTACCGACGATTGGGCGAGGTGGAGTCTCTGGAGGGGCGCTCGCTGGCTGAGGTGACGGCGTCGCTGCTGACGGACCGCCGGCTAGTGGATGAGACCTTGCCACTGGTGGTAACGGGCCGGATGCCGTGGCGGACGGAAATTGAAAGTCACGGCGTCTCCCTCTCGCTGCGGGCCATCCCCTTGCGCGACGCAAATCAGCGGTATGCGGCCTTGGTGTTGTGCCGCGATGTCTCCGAACTTCGACGACGCGAGCAGGAGCTTGTTACCAAGGACGCCACCATTAGGGAGATTCACCACCGTGTGAAGAACAACCTGCAAACCGTTGCGGCCCTGTTGCGGATGCAGTCGCGCCGGATGCAAAGCGAAGAGGGGAAACAGGGGCTGGAACAGGCCATGCGGCGCGTGGCGTCGATTGCTCTGGTCCATGAGACGTTGTCTCAAGGGTTGGCACAAAATGTTGACTTTGATGAGCTGATCGATCGGCAGTTCAGGCTCTCCGCGGAGGTGGCTTCCCCCTCACAACAAGTCCGCACCGAACGCCATGGCGTTTTTGGTGAGCTCCCTAGCGACTTCGCCACACCCCTCGCGTTGGTGATCAATGAGCTGGTGGCTAATGCCGTGGAACACGGGCTCCAAGACCGGGTTGGTACCGTGTGGCTGGGGGCGGAGCGGTCCGTGGATGAATCCGGCGTGCAGCGTTTGGTGGTCACAATTGAGGACGACGGCGTTGGTCTACCACCGGGGCCGCTCACGGAAGGCTTGGGGCTTCAAATTGTGCGCACGCTAGTGACAAGTGAATTGGGCGGCTCTATTACGTGGCAGCCACGCGAAGGCGGCGGAACTACTGTTCAACTGGAGATGGCCATCGCGGGGTAGGCGACATCGGCTGGGACCTAGGCTGCGGCGTCCAGCCTAACGCGAAGGGCCCCCATCCGCAGCTGCAGATGAGGGCCGTTCGGGCAGATTACTGTAATCCGGGCCAGCCGTGGTTGACCTTAAGCTGGGGTTGCCTAGCTGGCGCGACGGGCCCTAGCGGCGCGGCGCTTGAGAGCGCGGCGCTCATCTTCGCTCATTCCGCCCCAG
>JABBNV010000192.1:2015-4507 GCA_019352125.1 Acidobacteriota bacterium
CCCAGACGCCAGCGTCCTGACCGGACTCCAACTCCCACTGAAGGCACGTATCCACGACCTGGCAGCGACGGCAGACGCTCTTGGCCTCTTCGATCTGGAGTAAGGCTGGTCCGGTGTTTCCTACGGGGAAGAACAGCTCCGGGTCCTTATCCAAACAAGCGGCTCGACTACGCCAATCCATGCAAGATCACTTACTCCTTGTTGCGGTTTAAGTCCACACTTCTCAGCTTGTGAAAACTTTCACGTGCGGCATCATAAGAAAAGGGGCCTCCGGGGCCCCCATGGTCACTACATCAAGCGTGTCACGTTAACTCTTTGTAAACAAGGGGTTAAAGGGTGCCAATTGCCTTCAAGGAATGAGCGATGCGTCACATCTCTCGTCTTCCAAGGTACTATGCCTGACGAATTTCGGGTACTGTGCCCATGTGTCAACAGCTCAAGGTTCTACCTCCACTAGCCCGGTCAGACCACTCGGAGTGGTGATCGGGGCCGTAATTCTCCTTCTGGAAGCGCTGGCGCTGCTGGCGGCGGCCGTCACGTACGTGGTGACATTGATAGCTGGCCAAACGGCATCTATTCCGGCAACACTCTTTATGCTGGTGCTGCTGCTGGCCCTGGCTGGGGGACTGACCGCCGTAGGGCTGCAGTTTTTCCAGGGCCTTCGCTGGACGCGGTCTGCAGCCTTTGTCTGGCAGTTGTTGATGCTGACTATTGCAGTGCCCACCCTGCTGAGCGGTATTTGGTTGTTTGGGGTGGTGCTCTTGGTGCCTCCTTTAGTGTTGCTTGTGCTGTTGTTCACCCCGAAGGTGGTGGCCTATACGCTGCGGCAACGCGGCGCTACGCCGGTCGCTTAGCCTTTGGCTCGGTGACTGCCTCACCTGGGCCCGGGGAGCTGTATCCACTGGCTACGCCCATGATCTACGAGCACGGCCCTGCCCTTCGGCGGTGAACCAAAGCACTCCAACCGCACACCAAAGAACTCACCATCTTGAGGTCGCGTGGGGCGCAGGGCCAGACCACGGGTTCGTATCCCTGGCAATACTGCGAGTTCCGGGCGCACCTCGGTGGGATGGGTAGCGGTCATAATCAGCGTAGCGCCAGCAGCTGCTAGAGCCACCAAGTGCTGCGCGGCAACTGCGCTCACCCGGTCAGCATCGTCAACGAACACTATCCACCCAGTCGAATCTTGCTGATTAAGGTTCACAGGCGTGCTAAGAGCCAGTATCTGTTCGTCCGATCCATGGGTACCTGTACTGACTGTTGCTGCATCGTGCTGCGCTGTCTGGGCCAGCGTGCGCAGGAATGTTGACTTCCCAGTACCCGGCCCGCCTACGGCCAGCAGTGCTGTTCCCCGACGCACGGCCAGGCTGACTATGTCACGGCTCCCGTCACTGACGCCCAGATATACAGTGAGGCTGAGGGGGTCAGAACTAGCTGCGGTTGCGATGCCCCTTTGCCGCGCGGGGGTTTCATCCGTTAATGCTTTTAGCTCGTTAAACGCGGCCTGCGAGAGTTGTTGCGGCAGAGGAACTATTTTGTGCACCAATGGCGAATCTTCGCCTTTGGTGCGTATGGCACCTTCTGCACGCGTACGGTGGTTAATTAATTGAGTCACGAAGCCGTGTGCTGGCTGGTCGATGCCAGTGGCCGCCGCAGCCATCGGCCCGAAGACATAAGCGCGTCCGTCGAGGGGAGTCATGCTGGGCAATCGCGGCCAACTCGCCAGAAGTTCAGGGTTCGCTAGCTTGGGCGCCAGCAGCCGGTTGGGGATCGAAGCCAGTAGCCGTGAGCTCATGAGTTCTCGCTGGCCGGTGACCAGCAGAAAAATACCGCGGCCAAGCCCGTCTCTGGCGAGGTCCGTCAGTTGATCTTCCAACCATGGCCATGGGCTGCTCCGGAAAGCCGCCTGCCAGGCACCAAAGCTGCTGACTACTAGCAGTGCTTCGGATTGTTCGGCACGCCCTTCGGCCAGCTCAGCTAGCAGCCGGGGGAGGGTGCGAAGATCCTCGGGCCGTAAATAGCCCACCGTTGCGAAATCTTGGCTCAGCTCCGTCAGGCTGCCGTCCCCGTCCATTAGATACAGGCCCACGGAGGCGCCCTTTTTGGGGGCGATGTGGGGACTGCCGTCTGGGCCAAGAAGTTGGGCTACCAAGGCGGTCACAATGGATGCTGTTGCGCCCCCGGGTACTGCAGATACGGCAAGGTGGCCGTGCTCCGCGGGTCGCCAGAAAAGTGGTTTGATACACTGCCGCTGCGGCACATCCACCAGGCCGCAGAACACCCGGGTATGCGTGCCTGCAAAGCGGGGCAACTCTCCAGGCACTTCCACCAACGCTGGCAGCTCTGGGGCAACAATGGGCCCTCGGGCTGGCTCTGTACTCGCGGACCCCAGCTGGTTCATGAATAACAACTCCAGTGGTTCCACTGCCTCAGCGCCAGCCGTGGACCGGGCGGATAAAGCTGGAACAATGCTGGGGCGCTCATCACTGGTT
>JABBNV010000192.1:4517-5556 GCA_019352125.1 Acidobacteriota bacterium
GAAACTTCATGGGTTGCTCGCCGCCGCGTCGTAAGTAGCCTACGCCTGGCTCGGATACCTCAAGCGTGGCAGCCAGTGGAGTGCCAATCACGTCCGTGGAATCCGCGGGGGACTGCACACGCAGGCAGATCGAGGACGTGATGTTGGCTCGAATATCCGAGGAAATCGCGCCTTGGGGGCGCTGCGTTGCCAGTACAAGATGAATCCCCAGGGACCGGCCAACCGTTGCGAACTTCATTAAGGCAGCCATGGTGGCCGGCAAGCGATCCACCATGATGCGAAACTCATCCACGGCGATCACCAGACGAGGAAGAGGCTCGGGCAACGGGTCCAGACGCAGGTACTCTCGGATGTCCGCAGCGCCGTATCGGAGAAACAATCGCTCTCGGCGCGCTACCTCGGCTTCCAGAGAAGTAATGGTGCGATCCATCACATAGTCATCCAGATCCGTTACCGCGGCAACAAGATGCGGCAGCTGAGCAAAGGACAAAAGCCCCGAACCGCCCTTGAAGTCGATGAGGACCAGGTTGAGCTGGTCCGGAGGCTTGGAGCAGACCAGACCTGTGAGGATGGTTCGTAACAGTTCTGACTTGCCTGATCCTGTAGTGCCGGCAAGCAACAGGTGCGGGCCATCGGTATCAAAATTGAACCTCTGCAGGCCACGCCCGGAGCTGCCCAGCACTACGCAGATTGAGTCTTGGGGATGGGCGGAGTGCCACGCAGCTTTAACGCCGGTTCGGTCCAGGGGGACATGGTTTCCAAGGCTGAATGCTTCCTCATCCGGTTCGGCGGAGAACGAGTCGGCAGTAGGGGAGCGATTCTGAAGCGCAGCCAGTCTCGCCAGGGACGTGGCGGTGCACAAATCAGGAGTGAAAACAGTGTCCGTTCCCTCGATCGAGGCAGTCTTGCCACCGGGCTGGATCATGATCCTCCGTCCCGGGATGCCACCTACCTGGACGCGAATTACGGTGGCGTCCGGCGGCACACGGAGTTTTCTCCACCGAGCGTCGGTGCAGAGCGGGCCAACTAGTACCACGCG
>JABBNV010000193.1 GCA_019352125.1 Acidobacteriota bacterium
CGATGCAAAGCGGCAATCCAGACAATGGTGCCTATCTCTGCGACGAGGAGTCGATTGCTGCGAGGTACTTCCACGCAACAGATCACTACAAGTATCGGCACAGTCAATGCGGCCCCTAGAGCGGTCTGCTCGTCAACAAGCCCCGCGGCGAGACCCACTGCAAGTGCCAGCGCAGGCGGAGTCGAGAACACCGGCCACCACACGCCGTCGAGCTTCCTTGTGCGATGCAGGAGTAGCCCACCACCATAGATCTGCAGGCTCAACCACCACCATCGCATGCCAGCATGCCGCGGCCGGAGTATGTGCCTACCGGTGGCAGTCAGTGCCATCAGAAATGCGCAGAGGACGCCCGCAGTTTCAACGCCGAGCTGTCATGTCAGAACGGCGACGATGCCAGCGACTGCATCGATATGCAGATAGTCAGCACCAAAGGGCCGGAAAACCCGCTGCGCAATCAGGGCGCTGCCCACCGGCAGTGCCCATTCGACGACAGGAACAGCGACGACGAAGGCCCGGTTCAGCAGCACGTACGCCAACGTGAGCACGGCCTGCACTGTCAAGGTGACCACCGTGCTTTCCCGTTGATAGGGCAAGTGATTAAGCTGGCGCCGCATATCCCAGCGCAGCAACGTTGGAGCAGCCATCACCCCGGCGAGAGACAACGATACGAAGGCACGCAGCTGATCCACTGCCATAACCAAACAGACAATGATGCCCCCGAGGGGGAACTTCAACCGACGAACGCCCTTGAGCGAATGCGGTGGAGTTTCGGGGCTTGAGGTAGCCAGCAAGGAATCCGGCAAACAACTACGCGCCAAGCGCCACCAGCCCTAATGCATAGTCCGGTTCGGGGATGGAGAAACCAGTGCGGTCAGTCCAACCCATCCCAGCACTAGCCACACCACCAGAGAAACTGGAGGCCGTCCCCACCCAACGCGTGCCAAGAAGGTAGAGGTACCTGTGCCGCGTTGGCCCCACTACGAAGACCACGGCAAAGTAGACCGCCGCTCTAGGAAGCACTAGCTCATGTTCTTCCAGGCTGAGCACTCCACCAACCATGATGGATGCCAGTACGACGGCGGGAGTCAGGAAATAGTGCAACGTCACCACAGGTGTTGCATAGACGCTCGGCAATTTCTTGGCGCCTACTAGGACCAGCGTGGCGACGGTTGAGAACGCACCCAGAACAGCAAATGATGACCACGTGGTGGAGAGCAGGAAGGTCAAACCGAGATAGCAAATGACCCGGCTATCCAACCGCACTGCGGCAAAACCAATAGGCCACAGTGTCCAGAGTGATGTGGCCAGCCATGCCTGGGTCCGTTCGATACGGCAAAGCCGAACATAGCCAGGCCGCTCAGAGGTATGAGCGCCAAGCCCGTCCCGGCATACGCCACCGCTGCCGGTCGCAGGGCAGCTATCTTGGCATGGGCTATAAAACCCAGCGTGTATAAAACTGCCGTGATGAAAACACGCAGGCAAATTTGACCGCGGCGGGGAGGGATAGGCTCCCAAAGAGTGCTGCCGCGGCAACGAGGAGCACACTGGCCACGTAGACAGTGATACAGAGGTTCACCCTGTCCCTCTTGGCCTTACGAGCGGATAGCTCGGCAGAACTCACGGTAGGTTCAGAACGGTATTGCTGAGCCGGCGGAGCCATAGGTCGGGCCGTTGGTTGGGGGGAAGTCCAGGCGGTGCCATCAGTCCCGCCGCGACCAGGGCATCATTCCAGCCGTCTCGACGTCCGTCGGCGTAGCCCGCCCAGTATTTGTCCCCTTGCGCTGGCGCTACCACGCAATGCTCGTCCGTGCACTACGCCCCGAATGCTTGCTAGCCCGCTCAGTCTAGGGTCCGGGGCTTGGCTCAACGAAAGATAAGTCCATCCGATGGATAGATAGGGCGAAAAAGAATCCCCGCAACTTTCGCTGCGGGGATTCTTTCGTACCTTGTTGCTGGCCTAGGGCCGGTAGAGCAAGTTACTTGATGATCTTGGTAACACGTCCCGAACCAACGGTGCGGCCACCTTCACGGATTGCAAAGCCGAGGCCCTCTTCCATGGCGATCGGCTGAATCAGCGCGACAGTCATTTCGGTATTGTCGCCAGGCATAACCATTTCCGTGCCCTCAGGCAGGGTGATAACGCCGGTAACGTCCGTGGTGCGGAAGTAGAACTGCGGGCGGTAGTTGGAGTAGAACGGGTTGTGACGCCCACCCTCGTCCTTGGCCAGGATGTAGACGTTGGCTTCGAAATCGGTGTGCGGGGTAATGGAACCCGGCTTCACGATAACCTGGCCACGCTCTACGTCTTCGCGCTTGATACCGCGGAGCAGCAGACCACAGTTCTCGCCGGCCCATGCCTCGTCGAGCTGCTTGTGGAACATTTCGATACCGGTAACCGTGGTCTTCTGGACCGGACGGATACCAACAATCTCAACCTCAGAGTTGATAGCAAGGGTTCCACGCTCGGCGCGGCCCGTTACAACGGTTCCACGACCAGTGATCGTGAAGACGTCTTCAACCGGCATCAAGAACGGCTTGTCCTTGTCGCGGATCGGGTCAGGAACGTTGTTGTCAACGGCATCCATCAAGTCCTCAACGGACTTGACCCATACGGGATCGCCTTCCAGAGCCTTCAAACCGGAAACGCGAACCACGGGGGCCTCGTCGCCGTCGAAGCCCTGTGAGCTCAAGAGCTCGCGAACTTCCATCTCCACGAGGTCGAGGAGTTCTTCATCGTCAACCATGTCTGACTTGTTCAGGGCAACGAGCAGGTAGGGAACACCAACCTGACGTGCCAACAGAACGTGCTCACGGGTCTGAGCCATCGGACCATCAGTTGCAGCAACCACCAAGATTGCGCCGTCCATCTGGGCAGCACCGGTGATCATGTTCTTGATGTAGTCAGCGTGACCGGGGGCGTCTACGTGTGCGTAGTGGCGCTTCTCGGTCTGGTACTCGACGTGCGAGATGTTGATCGTGATACCGCGCTGCTTCTCCTCGGGAGCCGAGTCGATGGAAGCGAAGTCACGCTGCTCATTGAGTGTGGGGTACTTGTCATAAAGCACCTTGGAAATGGCAGCCGTCAACGTGGTCTTTCCATGGTCAACGTGACCAATGGTACCGATGTTAACGTGCGGCTTAGTCCGCTCGAACTTTGCCTTCGCCACGGGTTCCTCCTAGAACGTTTTCGTAAGATTTGCCATCAGGACGCTTTTCGTCACTGAAACCTTAGCAAGTCTACTGGGGTGAATTGATTTGTTGAAATTACGGGATTGCGCAAGGCGGATAAGCTTAAAGCTTACTCGCCGCGAGCCTTCTGAATGATCTCGTCAGCAACAGCCTTCGGGACCTCGGAGTAGCTATCGAACTGCATCGAGTACACGGCGCGACCCTGGGTCTTGGACCGCAGGTCACCGATGTAACCGAACATTCCGGACAGCGGAACCAAGGCACGAATGACCTTGACGCCACTTGCATCTTCCATGGACTGCATCTGGCCACGACGGGAGTTCAAGTCACCAATTACTTCACCCATGTATTCCTCAGGGGTGCGGACTTCAACATCCATCAGCGGTTCGAGCAGCACAGGTGTGGCCATCCGAGCAGCTTCCTTGAACGCCATACGACCGGCGATCTTGAAGGCCATTTCGGAGGAGTCAACATCGTGGTAAGCGCCGTCCAGCAGCGTTGCCTTGATGCCGACTACCGGGTAGCCAGCAAGCACACCGTCGTTGAGAGCGGACTGGATGCCCTGATCAACGCTGGGAATGTACTCGCGGGGAACACGGCCACCGGTAACCTTGTTCTCGAACTCGTAGAGCACGCCGTCGGCAGTATCCATGGGCTCAATCGCAATCTGGATCTTTGCGAACTGGCCGGAACCACCGGTCTGCTTCTTGTGCGTGTAGTCATGCTTGGCCACAGCGCGCTTGATGGTTTCACGGTAAGCAACCTGGGGCTTACCCACGTTGGCCTCAACCTTGAATTCACGACGCATACGGTCAACCAGAATGTCCAAGTGGAGCTCGCCCATACCAGCAATGATGGTCTGGCCGGTGTCCTCATTGAGGGAGACCTGGAAGGTCGGATCCTCGGCAGAGAGCTTTTGGATAGCTGTGGACAGCTTCTCCTGGTCACCCTTGGTCTTCGGTTCAATGGCAACTGAGATCACGGGCTCCGGGAAGCTCATGGACTCGAGCACAATCTGAGCGTTGGCATCGCACAGGGTGTCACCGGTAGTGGTGTCCTTCAGTCCAATAGCGGCGTAGATGTGACCGGCCAGTGCTTCTTCAACAGGCATTTCCTTGTTGGCGTGCATCTGGAACAGCTTACCGATGCGCTCCTTCTTGCCCTTCGTGGAGTTCACCACGCCGGTGCCAGCAGAAACCTGGCCGGAGTAAACACGAATAAACGTGAGCTGACCGAAGAAGGGGTGAGTGGCAACCTTGAACGCCAGAGCCGAGAAGGGCTCCTCGGTGCTGGGCTTGCGCGTCAGCTCCTTTTCTTCATCGCGAGGATCGTGACCGATCATCGGAGGAACGTCCATCGGAGACGGCAGGAAGTCAATCACAGCGTCGAGCATGGGCTGAACGCCACGGTTCTTGAAGGCGGAGCCACACAGAACCGGGTACAGCTCGGAGTTGATGGTCATCTTGCGGATGCCAGCCTTGAGTTCCGCAACGGTGATCTCTTCACCCTCGAGGTACTTCTCCATGAGCTCTTCGGAGGATTCAGCAACAGTTTCGACAAGTGCCGCACGGTACTCTTCGGCCTTGGCCTGCAAGTCTGCGGGGATTTCCTGAACTTCATAGGCAGCGCCCATGGTCACGTCACCCTTGGAATCGCCAGCCCAAACCAGGGCGCGCATCTCCAACAAGTCAACAACGCCAACGAAGTCGTTCTCAGCACCGATGGGCAACTGCATAACCAACGGCTTGGCACCCAAGCGGTTGATGATGGTGTCTACGGTGAAGTAGAAGTCAGCGCCAAGCTTGTCCATCTTGTTGACAAAGCAGATGCGGGGAACTTCGTACTTGTCTGCCTGGCGCCAAACAGTCTCAGACTGAGGCTCCACGCCTTCCTTGCCGTCGAAGACTGCAACTGCTCCGTCAAGGACGCGCAGTGAGCGCTCAACCTCAACGGTGAAGTCCACGTGGCCGGGGGTGTCAATGATGTTGATCTGGTTCTTGTCCCAGAAGCAGGTCACGGCGGCACTCGTGATGGTGATGCCGCGTTCCTTTTCCTGTTCCATCCAGTCAGTGGTGGACGCACCATCGTGCGTCTCGCCAATCTTGTGGTTCACACCCGTGTAGAACAGGATGCGCTCGGTAGTAGTCGTCTTGCCAGCATCGATGTGGGCCATGATGCCGATGTTGCGGACCTTTGTGAGGTCG
>JABBNV010000194.1 GCA_019352125.1 Acidobacteriota bacterium
GGCAATTTTTGAGGTGACCAAGTCCGGCCTGACCTTCTTCAACACGCTCTTCGATTACCCCTACCCCTTTGGGAAGTATGACCAGGCATTTGTGCCCGAATACAACCTGGGTGCCATGGAGAATCCCGGGCTGGTCACCTTTACCGAGGCATACGTTTTCACGTCCAGGGCCACCAACACCCAATACCAGGGACGCGCCAACACGATCATGCACGAAATGGCCCACATGTGGTTTGGGGACTTGGTGACCATGCGCTGGTGGGATGACCTGTGGCTCAAGGAATCCTTTGCGGACTACATGGGGCATTTGGGTGTGGCCCAGGCAACGCAGTGGGGTGAACAGTCCTGGATCCAATTCGCGGACAGCCGGAAATCTTGGGCATACCTGCAGGATCAGCTCCCCACCACGCATCCCATCGTTGCGGACATTGTGGATCTGGAGGCGGCCAAGCAGAATTTTGACGGCATCACCTACGCCAAGGGCGCATCTGCTCTGAAACAGCTGGTGGCCTACGTTGGCTTCGAGGAGTTCATTGCGGGCGCACGGAAGTACTTTAGGGCCCATGAGTTCGGCAACACCACTCTCCCGGATCTGCTGGCGGCGCTGGGTGAGGCTTCGGGGCGTGACCTGGGCCGATGGTCCAAGGCGTGGCTTGAGACCAGCGGGCCGTCAACGCTTTCCACCAAAATTTCGGCCGACGACGGCGTCATCACCGATGTACAAATTCTCGCCTCAAGCGTGGATCCAGTCTCGGGCAACGAGGTGGATCGACCCCACCGGGTTCGTGTGGGCGCCTACAATTTTGACTCCGAAGGCTCCCTGAACCGGGTGAAGAGCGTTGAGGTAGACGTCTCCGGAACTAGTACCAGGGTCCCCGAGTTGAATGGCATGCCACGGCCCGCACTGCTGCTGATCAACGATGAGGACCTGAGCTACGCGAAAATCGTCCTGGAAGATGTCTCCGTCAACACAGCTATCACCTCCTTGAGTTCCGTCGCGGATCCCATGGCACGAGCCCTGGTGTGGTCCGCACTGTGGTCCCAAACGCGCGATGGCGCGATGCCCGCGGCCAGGTTTGTGGCCGCCGTCGTAGCTCACGCCCCCGCGGAAGAAAATGTCGGTACCCTTAGCAATCTGTTGGCCTCCGCACGCACGGCGGTGTTGCGGTACACATCCGCTGCAGAACGTGCGGAGCTCATTGCCACGCTGTTGGGAGCCATCGTCCAGCAGCTGCGGGCAGCCGCCCCAGGGAGTGACACTCAACTGGTGTGGGCCCGGAACCTGGCGCTGCTGAGCCGCAGTACCGATGGGGCTCAAGGACTGATCCGCGACATTCTTGCGGGCACCAGCTCCCTTTCCGGGCTGACTGTTGATTCGGCTCTGCGCTGGCTGTTCCTTCAGGCTCTAGCAGCCACGGGTGGCGTTGATACCGAGGCGCTGGCACAGGAACTCGCAGCAGATACAACAGCGCCGGGGCACGTGGGTCACCGCCTGGCCATGAGTGCGCTGCCTACCGACGCAGCCAAAGCCGCCGCGTGGGAAGCGGCTCTCCGCGATACGAAGATTTCCAATGAATTGCTCAGTGCCACCATCGAGGGATTCAACCTGGGGCCAGCAAGCCTGCGGACCGCTTACGGCGAGCCGTACTTCCGCGAGATTGAGCACGTCTGGAGCAGTCAGAGCATAGAGCTCGCCAGCAGAATTGTCCGCGGGCTCTACCCCATGGACGCCAACCTTGAGCAGAATTATCGTCCGGATGAGCACCCGGACATCCTGCGTAGTCAGGCTTGGCTGGATGCCCATGGTGAAGCGCCAGCAGGTCTGCGGCGAATCATCATCGAAGCACAGGATCATCTACTGCGTGCTCTCTCCGCCCAACAGGCTGCCTGGCGGATGTAGCGGGCGCGCATTAGGGGACGCGCATTAGGGGACGCGGTTGAGCCACTCGCTGGTACCGAACTTCTCCTCCACGCGACGATCAGCCTCTGCCAGCTCCGCCTGGGAAAGTGCTCCTTGCGAAGCGCCGTACCGCGCGGTGAAGGTAGAAATCATGGCGTCAATAATTTCCATTCTCGTCATGCCACTCTGCCGCCGCAGCGGATCCACCCTTTTCTTGGCGGAGGTGGTGCCCTTGTCAGAGAGCTTTTCCTTGCCAATTCGCAGAACCTGAACCATCATGTCCGCGTCAATGTCATAGCTCATGGTCACGTGGTGCACCATGCCGCCGTTAGCCAGCCGCTTCTGCGCGGCGCCACCAATCTTCCCTTGATCCGTGGAAATGTCATTGAGGGGAACGTAGAACGCCTTGATACCCAGGGATTCCAGCGCTGCCATCACCCAGGCATCCACATAGGGGTAGGACTCCGCATAGCTGAGTCCATCCACCAGTGATTGCGGAATGTACAACGAATAGGTGATACAGTTTCCTGCCTCCATGAACATGGCGCCGCCGCCGCTAATCCGCCGTACCACCGTGACGCCGTTTTCCTCGACGCCGACTGGATCCACCTCATTCGCCACTGACTGGAAACTGCCAATGACCACCGAGCGTTCAGCCCAGTCCCAGAATCGGAGCGTGGGCTTGCGTCGCCCGGCGCCCACTTCTTTCGTCAGTACCTCATCCAGAGCCACGTTGACTGCCGTCGGCAACACGGACGGGGGAATCACTTCCCACTCCCAGTCCGCCCAGCTAGTGGCCTTGGCCAGTGCACGGCGTACCGCAATGGCCACGGGCCGAGCCGAAAATCCGAACATAACGGTGTCTGCGCTCAGTGCTGCGGAAACAGCCTGTTCCAGCGTCGCCGCATCGCTGCTGGCGCTCAAGCCTTCCAGCGCCGCGTTGATACGATCAAGCGCCTCATCCGGTTCAAGAAAGAAGTCCCCGCTGATTGAAACATTGGTCAACATGGAGTCCGCCACATTGAGATTAGCTACCACCAGTTTCCCGCCAGGGACCTTATATTCGCCGTGAAACTCATCAGTCATAGTTTTACTTTACGCATTCCCTTAACGAAGGAGGGACCGCACCAAATAGTACGGTCCCTCCAACAACAAAGTGTGGCGAATTTACTTCTTGCCAAAGCCCTTGAAACGGGCGTTGAAGCGCTCCACGCGGCCGGCGCTGTCCATGATGCGCTGCTTACCGGTGTAGAACGGGTGCGACTCGGAAGAAATTTCGACGTCGATCACGGGGTACGTGTTGCCGTCTTCCCACTCGATGGTCTTAGACGAGCTAACGGTGGAGCGGGTCAGGAACTTGGTACCGGAAGCCAGGTCATTGAAGACAACTGCTTCGTACTTCGGGTGAATATTCTTCTGCACGTTTATGCCTTAATTCTGCGGACTGGATTTTGCCAGGCCATGCGGATGATCCTCAACGAACGTTCGCGGGAATCAGGGGGAATGGTCATTGCTGACCAGCTATCAATAATAGCTGATACTCAGGCGATATCGCTAACTGAAGGTCTGCACTGCCAAAATGCCACGGCACTTGCGGCAGCCACGTTGAGCGAATCCACTCCCCCACGCATCGGAATTTTAAGCACGACGTCGGAGCCAGTAACTGTCTCCGCAGCCAGGCCTTCCCCTTCGGTGCCCAGAATCAGCGCAAGCTTCTCCTCGGCAGAGCCTGCAAATGCGTCCAAGTCCGTAGCGTCATTGCTCAAGGCCAGTGCCGCCGTTGTAAATCCGTGGCTTTTCACCAAATCCATCTCATCTGGCCACGAACTTAGCCGTGCCCAGGGGATTTTAAACACCGTGCCCATGCTGACGCGAATGCTCCTGCGGTACAGCGGATCACCGCACTCCGGAGTGACCAGAATTCCATCCACCTCCAGGGCTGCTGCGCTGCGGAAAATAGCGCCCAGATTGGTGTGGTCCACCACGTTCTCAAGGATAGCTATTCTCCGCGCCTGCGAAAGCACGTCCACCACTGACACGGCTGGCGGCCGGTTCATGGCGGCCATAGCCCCACGGTGGAGATGGAATCCAGTGATTTCTTCCAGCACGCCTGGCGAACCTACAAACGCTGGAATATCCGGATACTCGGCCAGCACGTCGGCTAAATCCGGCAGCCACTTTTCCGCCAAGAAGAAGGAGCGTGGTTGATGCCCGGCAGCCAGCGCTCGGCGCAACACACGGGAACTTTCAGCCAGGTACAGGCCGTTGGCGGCCTCTTTGCTGCGGCGCAGCGCAACGTCGGTCAGGGAGGTGTAATCACTGACCCGTGGGTCAGCTGCGCTGGTCAGGGAAATGATCACGAGTGCGTTACCAACTTGGCTAACATAAAGTACAGCGCCACCAGCCCCAGCACCACAATCACCAAACGCAGAACCAGCGGCGAGAGCCGCCGACCAATGCGCGAGCCAACCAACCCGCCAATCAGCGAACTGACCGCAATGAGCCCCACCACGGGCCAGACAATCTTGTCCTCCGCGAACAACAGGTAGGAAATGGCAGCCACGACATTGACTGTCAGAGACAACACATTCTTCACGGCATTGGCATTTTGAAGGGTGCCGTTCATGAAGATTCCCAGAATTCCCACTAACAGAATGCCCTGAGCCGCAACAAAGTAGCCACCATAGACACCGGCAAAGAAAACAAGTGCCACCATCAGCACCCGGTGCGAACGGTGCGCCACCCCGTCATTCTGCGCGACTCTGGACTGCACATAGCCCTGTAGCCGAGGCTGCAACAGCACCATGGCCAGCGCCACGACAATCAGAATCGGGGCCACCACGCCAAAGACTGACTCCGGCAGGTGCAACAGCAAGAAAGCTCCGGTAATCCCGCCGATCAGGGACGCCGGCATCAGGCGGATCAGATTGGTCCGCATGCCAACCAGTTCGCGGCGGTATCCCCACACGCCAGAGACGCCTCCCGCTACCAGGCCCATGGCGTTACTAACCGTGGCCATGACAGGCGCGTATCCCAGGGCGATCAAGATGGGGAACGTGACTAGGGTTCCGGAGCCGACCACCGAGTTGATGGTTCCGGCCCACAGCCCGCCCAGCAGTATGAAAATGGCGTGTAGCGGCTCCATGCGTCTCCTCTAGCGGCGAGCGGCAGCCGAATAGCGGCCGTTGTTGACCGTGACGGAGAGCTCAAGACCAAAAGTGGCGCTGAGATGCTCTTCCGTCAGAACCTCGGCCAGTGGGCCCATGGTCACTACGCCTCCGTCGCGAAGCAACATAGCGTTGGTGAATCCCGGCGGCACTTCCTCCAGGTGGTGCGTCACCAGCACCATCGCCGGGGCATCCTCATCCTGGGCTAGTCCACTTAACCGCTGCACTAGATCTTCGCGCCCGGTAAGGTCCAATCCAGCGGCCGGTTCGTCCAACAGCAGGAACTCGGGATCAGTCATCAGGGCCCTCGCAATTTG
>JABBNV010000195.1:0-1975 GCA_019352125.1 Acidobacteriota bacterium
CCCCCGCCGTCTTCAAGGCCTCATCCTTCCACGGCGTGGAACCCTGCGCATTGGCTCCCCAGTCATCCTTGGGCATGCCCACGGGAACTACGCCCAGGGCCAGGACGACGTCGGCATTGACCCAGGAGATAGTGGCCACTTTGCTGGGCGCAGATTTAATGACCGTTTCACCAAAGGCGTGCTTGATGGTCACCGGGAAGGAATCCGTAGCCCCGGCGGCAGTGGATTCGGAAGCGGTCCCTACGGCCCCGGTGGAGCAGGCGCTGAGTGTGGCTCCGGCGAGCGCTAGCAAACCGAAGCTGAGTCCCTGACGGCGGGAGAATTCCATAGTTGTTCCTTTACTTAGGATAGGCAAACCTAAGTAACCGTATCTCACTGCAAGGCAATTAGGAAACTAAACTATGCCCTAATGAAGAAATTGGTGTCATTGCGGGCGTAGACGTAGCGACGGGAGTGGCAAGACGCGTAGGTTCCGGCCACCGAGGGGACATTCCCTCGCCGCTGCTGGTGCCACGCAGTCGGCGCCCCAGCCAGGGACCAAAATACTGTCGTGCCCACTGAAGATCCGCACTGGCCAGCTGTGCCCTGGTTCGCGCAGGCGGCAGCCCCAACGGCGCGGGGTCAATGGAGTGCGGCTGGCGCAGGACTTCCATCACCTTCTTGGCCATGTAGATGTGACCGCGGGTGGACATGTGCAGCCTGTCCTGACTCCACATCCGGCCATCCTGAAATTTCTCAAAACACCAGTAGTCCACCAGCAGGGCTCCGTGCTTTTCCGCCATGGCCCGCAGGCGGCGGTTGTAATAGGCGCTACGTACCGTCAGCGGCTCCAGCACGGGTAAAAGGGGAACGTTGTAGCTGGTGAACAGCAGCACCTGGGCACCCGTGGCGCGGATAGTCACCACGGCCGACTCCAGATCATTCATCAGCTTGCGCATATGTGGCCGGACGCCCAGCAGGTCATTTCCCCCGGCATAGAGGCTCACTAGCGTGGGTTTCATAGCCAGTGCCGGGGCCAGCTGCTCCGCCAACACCAGCTCCAACCGGCGCCCGCGGATGGCCAGATTGGCGTACCGCCAGCGGGGGTCAGCAATGGCTAGCTGCTCGGCCACCCTGTCTGCCCAGCCGCGCACCCCATTGGGTAAGTGCGGCGCATAATCTCCGACCCCCTCAGTGAAGGAGTCTCCCATGGCAACAAAAACGGGTTCGCGCTCTCCCAAGCTCATAGTTACACGCTAGGACTCCGGGCGGCTGCGGCTGTGAGGCAGCGGCTAACTTGGCGTGAACTTCGGGCAAAATCTGGAGCAAGGCATTCACCTCAGCGGCGGGCAGCTCCGCCGATGGAGGCGATGCTGACCTTTCCGGTGGCAATATCGAGGAGGCGGGTCAGGGCTACAGCCACAGCCTCCGGTTGCTCATAAAACACAAAGTGGCCGGCATCCGGAACCAAAGTCAGGGTTGCCTGGGGTATCGCTTTGGCACTCTCCTGGGCCAGCTCGGCGGGAAGGTAGCGGTCGCCACTGCCGTGGATGATCGCGGTGGGGCAAGTAATGGTCGGCAGTAGCGCCGTGAGGTCGCGTCGATTAATGACGGCGCGCTGCTGCCGAACGAATGCCTCCGGCCCAACGCTTGCTGCCATGGCACGCCAAGTGGCCAGCATCGCTTGATCGCCCTCGTGCCCGGTAGCCACGATCGCGGGAAAGGTCGCCTCCACCAGAGCGTCGAATTGCCCTTGTTCCACCAAGTGAATTTGCCGTTCCCGTGCCTGCACCTGCTCCGGTGTGTCCGCCCGCGCAGAGGTGCTGACCAACGCCAGCGCCAGCACTCGCTCTGGTGCCTGCCGCAGGATTTCCAGCGCAACATAGCCGCCCATACTGGTCCCCACCACGGCGAACTCCCCCGGGTTATCACGCAGGATCCGCTCCGCCATCGCGGCGACCGAGTCATCCCTGCGCGTGTCCGCAATGCTCACCTG
>JABBNV010000195.1:1985-2812 GCA_019352125.1 Acidobacteriota bacterium
AGCTCCACGCGTCATCAAGCACGGGGGCGTAGACCCGTGCCGAGCACAGCAGGGGTGGAATCAAAACGGTATGCATAATGCCTCCTCAAGGCGGATGCGCGGCGCCAGCGGGCCTGGTCCCCGGCGGAATTCATATATTGTGAGTGGGTACTCACAATATTAGTTGTGAGTACCCACTCACACAAGGAGGCCCAGTGGTGGCGCAGCGATCTACAGCGACAGCTCGGAGAGAGAGCATTCGTCAGGCGGCGGGGAAGCGCTTTGCCGTATCCGGGCTCCATGGCGTGTCCGTGGACACCATTGCGCGCGAAGTCGGTATCAGCGAGGCGTACATCTTCCGGCTATTTGGCAGCAAACGAGCACTCTTCATTGACGTGGTGGTGACTGCCTGCGATGAGCTAACGGCAGGGATGGCTACCGCTTCCGAGGGCCTCTCCGGGGCGGACGCGCTCACGGCCATGGGGCACGCCTACGTGGCCCTGCTGGCAGATCAGCAACGCCTGCTCTTGCCGATGCAGGGCTACGCCGCGTGCGCCGATCCAATCATTCGCCAAGCCATGCAAGAAGCCTTCGGCAGGCTATGGAGCACAGCTGCCCGAGCCTCCGGCAGCGCCGCAGCGGACGTAAAACAGTTCGTCGCCCTGGGCATGCTCACCAACACCCTCGCAGCGCTGGACGTTGACCACGCGGACGCGAACTGGGCTCACGCGGCGCGAGCATTTATCCCCTTCGCCTGACGGCCGCATCTGCGGAAGTAGGCATCCCCCACCCCACCGCCGGAAAACCTCAGACGTCTAGCGCTGCGGTGGGTGGCGCGCCATCTCCAA
>JABBNV010000195.1:2822-5348 GCA_019352125.1 Acidobacteriota bacterium
GGGCCGGCCGCCCAAAGCCTCGCGGCCGTGAGACGTCATCCAGCCCGACTCATCCGGGCCCAAGGGAACAATCTGGGTGGGATTAATATCCGTGTGGACTATGTAGTAGTGCTGCTTGATCTGCTCAAAATTGACCGTGTCACCAAAGCCGGGGGTTTGATACAGATCCCGCGCGTAGCCCCAGAGCGCAGGCATTTCGATGAGTTTGTTCCTGTTGCACTTGAAGTGCCCGTGGTAGACCGCGTCGAAGCGAACCAGCGTGGTGAAGAGCCGCACATCGGCCTCAGTGATGGTGTCCCCCACCAGGTATCGCTGATGAGTGAGCCGCTCCTCCAGCCAGTCAAGAGCGGTGAAGAGGCGCTCATAAGCGGAATTGTAGGCTTCCTGGGAGCCGGCAAAGCCACATCGGTAGACGCCATTGTTGACCTCCGTGAAGACCCGTTTGCTGACGGTATCGATCTCCTCGCGCAGGGCCTCTGGGTACAACTCCGGCGCGCCGTCCCGGTGGAAATCCACCCATTCGGTGGAGAAGTCCAGGGTGATCTGCGGGAAGTTGTTGGTGACCACGGCGCCACTTGGAACGTCGACGACGGCGGGCACAGTTATTCCGCGCGGGTAGCCGGGGGTGCGGCGGAAGTACGCCTCCTGCAAGCGCTCGATCCCCAATACCGGATCGACCTTGCCCGGATCCAGATCAAACGTCCACGAGCGCTGATCATGCGTGGGTCCACAAATACCCATGGACAGCACGTCCTCCAGCCCCAAGAGCCGGCGCACAATGATGGAACGATGCGCCCACGGGCACGCCCGTGACACCACCAGCCGGTAACGGCCCGGTTCCACCGGGTACCCATCGGCACCGTCGCGGGTGATCCGGGTTTCGATGTAGTTGGTGTCCCGGGTGTACTCGGATCCCGGCAGCACATAGTTGGCAGTGGTTACATCTTCCGAACTAGTCATGCACCCAGCCTACGACTGCTGCAGCAGTACTAGTTCCTGGAGCCTGAATTCGCAGCTGCGAGGTTCACGGCATCTGCCTACAGTGCGTCCACGTACAGCCACTGGCCATCAACCCGAGAGAAGCGGGAGGTTTCCTCCTGGACCTCTCGGCGCGCGCCGGGGAGGGCTTGGTTCACAAAGTACGCGCGAAAGGCCACCACGCCCGCGTCATCCAGCGGGCCCCCGCGGGAGGTGGAAACAATGTCCAGGCGACGCCAGCGAATTTCCGGATCAAGTACCAGCTCAGATGGGCGCGTTTCGCCAGCCCAGGTGCGCAATAAATAGTCCACGTCCCGCACTACAAAGGCGCTGTACCGAGAGCGCATCAGTGCTTCTGCCGTGGGCGCGGACGCTGCGCCGGAATGGAATCTTCCGCAACAGTCACCATACCCATCACCGCTGAGGCACGGGCACCGATCCGTCGCAACAAGTGCAGCGTCAGTCACCGCTGGCTCACAGCCCGGCCTTGAGCAGGGAAGCGCGCACTGCAGCAGAGAGGCGCATGGCCCGCCCCGGCGTGCCACCTTCCTCCGGGCGTGACGGCACATAACCAAAACTGATGCCGTATGCCGGGTCCGCGTACCCTAGGGAGGCGTTGGCGCCGTCGTGCCCAAAGGCCAACTGGCTGCCAAAATCTCGCCCCTGAAAGGAGGACATGAACACCACGGAAAAGGCGCTCAGCGAGGCAAAAACCCGGTCCCACCCCCAGGACTGCTCCACCGTCATCGCGGCGATAGTCTCCGCGGTTAACAAGGGGGCGCTGCCTTCCAGCCCGGTGGAGGCTGCGGCATAAACGCGAGCCAAGCCGTCGGCCGAACCCACTCCCGCCCCACTCGCTGACCCAGCGGCACGGATAGAACGGCTGTTGGGCAGTTCCAATAGGTTTCCGGCAATAATATTGCCCGCAATTCCTGCCACCGAATAGGGGTCAATGAACCCTTGCAAGCCGCCGGACGAAACCGGAACGGCCCGGAACCGGTGCTCCTCTTCCTCCGGCAGCCCAAGAAACATCAGCGCGCCGCTGGGGCGCCGAATCTGCTCCTCATAGATGTCCTGAAGTCGCTGGCCGGTGATGCGCAGGCACAGCTCCTCCATGAACACACCCATGGTGAGGGCGTGATAGCCAAAGGCGGAGCCCGGGCGCCACAGCGGAGTTGCTGCCGCGAGTCGCGCAGCTACGGCGGGTGAGTCGTTGTAATCCTCCGGAGCAAAGCCCTCCGGAATTCCTACCAACCCCGCCTGATGGCTCAGCAGCTGGCGCACCAAGAGGGTTTCCTTGCCGCCGCCGGTGAACTCCGGCCAATAGGTGGTCACCAGCGCATCGAGATCCAGCTGGCCCTGTTGAACCAGCAAAGCCATGACTAGTGCACCCATCCCCTTGGAACAGGAGTAGACACCGGTGACGGAGCCCCCTGTAATGCCTGCCCCGCCCACCAAATTCAGCACGTTCACGCCGTGGCGATACACGGAAACCTGCGCACCGTAGTCCGGATCATTGACCAGGAACGTCTCAAAGAGCTCACGAAC
>JABBNV010000196.1:0-2745 GCA_019352125.1 Acidobacteriota bacterium
TCATCATCACCATCGGCACCTCGTTTTTCTGGTCGAAGGCATCGGGACTGTGAAGGCCACATTCTTGCACGAGGGCATTCAGGACAACCGGGTGGTACTCGAAACGCTGGCCAGTCACGGAGTGAACATGGGTGCCGAACCGGAAGCAACCAGTGGCGAGAAAGTGCTGGGCGGCCTGTCCGTATGTGTCACCGGGTCTGTGAAAAGCGCACCATCCCTGGCGTCCCTGAGCCGCACCGGAGTGCAGGAACTCATCGAAGCCAACGGCGGCAAAGCGGCCAGTTCAGTCTCCGCCAGCACCTCGTTGCTGGTATGCGGCGAGCCCGGATCGTCCAAGTGGCAGAAGGCCACCGATCTGGGAATCCGTATCGTCACCCCGGTCGAATTCGCGGAAATGCTGAGCCTCTAATAAGCGGCGGTGACGGTTGGGTGTCTTGCCGCACACATTAGTGGTGAAGGCAGTCAGCCATCATCCCAACGTTGAAGGAGCTACCATGTCGTACACCGCTGAAAAGGCCGCTGAATACGCTAAGCAGGACTTGCTCGAAGTTCTCAGCCAGTACACAGCCGAACTCATGGCCCGCACCGATTTCGCAGAAAACGCACACGCCGGCCTCACTTTTGATCAGTGGAATACCTCTGACCGGGACTTTCCCCGTGTCGCCAAGTACTTGGGCCAGACCCGCCTATTGGCACGCCACGACCTGCTGCTCTGGCCGGAAAAGACGCAGGACGTGTCATGGACTGTTCAAGGTGCAGGGGCATACCGTGGCAAAACCGCCGCACCAGAGCTCGACTGGATCAAAATCTTCGGAACGGACGTACGCGCAGCACTGCTGTACATAACCTCCTGCCAAGTCATCGGTATCCCCGCAACCATTAAGTGGTCTTTCCATAAGTAGCACGGACATACCACCGCGATGCACGAGTGACCAGCCGATATTCAAGAGAAAGAAAGCGATGACTGAATACCTCACCGTCCCAATCACCCTAACCGACTCCGCACAGGCTCCCGCCTACGCCCGTGCTGGGGATGCTGGTGCTGACCTATATGCCGCCCACGCCGCCGTCATCCCTGCCGGTGGAAGAGCCCTCGTCAAAACAGGTGTCAGCGTCGCGCTGCCGGACGGGTACGCGCTGTTTGTTCAGCCACGCTCCGGCCTCGCCCTCAAGCACGGAATTACCGTCCTCAACACCCCCGGTACCGTGGACTCCGGCTACCGCGGCGAAATCGGCGTCATCCTGTTCAACACCACGACCACGGACTTTGCCGTTGAAGTGGGAGACAGGGTCGCCCAAGCTGTGGTTCAACGTGTCGTCCAGGTCATCTTCGAGCCTGTTGCCTCCTTGGATGAGACGGAACGAGGAGCTGGCGGGTTCGGGCATTCTGGCGGGCACGCAAAGCTCTGACGGTCCCGATTCAGCACGGAATTGCAACGATCCTTGACATCTTCCCGGCCCTGAAGGACCGGGCTTGCGCCGCCAAATATACACTTCCATTAATCACATTTGCTGGGGTGGATCGTTGGCGATTCTTCGCCCTATACTGAGGTCCTCACCCATATAATTTTGAAAGGCACCACCATGGGCATTTTCGCTGCCCGCACGCTCGGTCGAGCTATGGTCATCACCATGGCTGTCGGCACGGTCGTCGCAGGAGGTGCGGGTGTTGCTGCTTTCGCTGGGGTGCTGCCAGACACTATTCAAGAGCAAGCACATGCAATCGCTGGTGCACCATCCGTGAAAGAAATCCATGCGGTACCGAAGGTTGAACTTCAACGTCAAATAAAGTCCGTTCAGGCCGAGAGCCCTCCCTCAGCGACGTCTGGTGAGAGCAGTGATGCCCTGGCCAAAACTGCCATAACGTTGGCACCTCCATGGGAAGCGCCAACGCAATTCGTTTCACCGGTACAGGTCCCCGTTACTGCGTCTCCAGAGGAGGAAAGCAGTAACGCCGTCCCGGTGACGAATCCAGGACATGACAAAGGTGCACCAGTCACTCCTGGTAACGGAGTTGGTTCATCTCAGCAAGCAGGCCAACATGATGCTGCGCAATCAAAACACGTACCTCCAGGGCAGGCCAAAAAATCAGATCCGCCACAGAAACAGGTACCCCCGGGTCAGGTCGAAAAATCAGATCCGCCACCAGCGGTAAAGGTCCCACCCGGGCAGGCGAAGAAAGACCCTAGCCGGTCCGGATCCCAGATCCGGATACTGCCGCCTAAGTATGAGCACTTTCAACGAAGCCGACCACCGATCAGTCGAACCGGCCCCTAACTTAACGGAGTTTTGGCGAGAAATCCCCGTCTGTGATGGCGGGGAGGACGACGCCTGTAGTAAATACGGAAGCTCACTTGACGACGACGGGCTCTGCGGTAGCTGTGCGGACGAGGAATTCTTTCGCGAATGTGGCGGAGACCTAGGCCCAGTGAAAAGATTTGCGGTGAGTGCCTGTCAGCGGAGACTTGAGCCGCATACAGAGGGGTATGAGCACTTATACCGAAGCCAAACATGTCCGCGGCGGCGACGTCGCCAATTCTGGCCGCTACAGCCACAAGACCACGTCGGCTCCTGCGCTATCCCTCGGCGGAGTGGATGACCGGGCAGCCGGCAAACTCGCAGATGAGTTAGCATCCACCGGCTTAGCAGGGTCACTGCGTGCCTATGAGGGCACCAACTCCGACTACCACGACGGCGCACTCATCTATACGAGCCCCGGTGGTCGCGAACTAGTCCTCGACGAAA
>JABBNV010000196.1:2755-4345 GCA_019352125.1 Acidobacteriota bacterium
GGATTCGTTGTCGCCAACGACACCAATGATGAATACCATTTTCGGATCGGAACCGACGGCGATACCTCCGAAGACAAAGTGAACGCGATACGCCGTGCCACCTGGGACCTGGCCGTCACCGACGCGCAGTACGGGCTGGAGGGTGGCTTGTCCCAGGAAGGGGATTTGTACGAACTGCGCGAATTCACCATCGAAGAATCTGAGCAAGGACCTTTGGGAAGCTTTATGGTCAGCAACTTTGATGACGACTCATGGACCCATATTTCCTGTGATCTGAAGTCGGGAGAGGTCACTGTTAGCCGGGAAAGTGAGTTGCTTTCTGGTTTGGCGGAAGATGCCGAACTGGACGCGATCCTTGTTGACTTGCGCTCAGAACCCGAAAGCGGTGACTCGTACAAAGAGCACATCGCCCAACTTTTCAACCGAACCGTCGTCCAAACCGCAGGCGACCCGGACTGCCAAGAATGGGCTACGGACTACGTTTCAAAGTCGAAAAACCGTTGAGTCAGGCACGGGTGCCGCACACATAAAATCCATGGACACCATCGGCAACGTATACCGCGACCATTTCAGCGAACTACTCAGAAGCCTCGACATCACGGGGAACACGGGGGAAGGGTTCAAAGTCTATCGCGCCCGCACCACTTTGAAAGGGTTCCGCAAGACCATTCGGGAGCTTTTTGACCGGTATGTCCCTGCTACCTTGGTGGAATCCGCTGCGCTCGTGCAGGACGTAGATAAATTGCGTACCCAGGTTGAGGCGTTCGCTGACAGGCTCTGGGAAAAGAATGTTGAAGACGATGCACTCAACACTCTTTCGCGGGTGACGGGATTTCTCCTCCAAGATGTACTGGAAGCCGACTCAATCTTGATGGACGCCAGCACCCTCCCGTTGGAGGTAGCAGCATAAAAATCCTGATCGCAGGGGACTGGCACGGGGATATCCAGTGGATGCAACGCGCTGTCAAAGCTGCCCATGACGTCGGCTACACCCACATACTCCACGTTGGCGACCTGGCCGTTCTCTGGCCGGGGCAGATACGATTCACCGACCGACTGATTCATGCCCTATGGAGCTACGGTATGACCTTGATGTTTATCGACGGGAACCACGACGTCCACCCGAAACTGCGCGAACTACCCCTGAACAAGGACGGCTTCGGTATTGTCACCACCGGCTCGGCCAATCCACTATGGAACCAGGAGCGGCTGTTATACATCTCGCGCGGACACCGGTGGGCCATGGAAGGAGTGCGTTTCGGTGGCCTAGGTGGAGCCTATTCCATTGACCGATTCCAGCGAGTGCTCGGCAAGTCGTGGTGGGCTGAGGAAGAAACCACCAAGGATGATGTTGATCGGCTCGGGCGCGACGCCTTAGATGTTCTCCTCACCCACGAAGTACCCAATGGGATAGACCTGCACACCATGTTTCGACTACCCGAAAGCATCGAACGCGCGGCCAAAGTGAACCGGATCCTCGTCGCAGACGCTGTACGCAACACCAGCCCCAAAAACGTGTTTTCCGGTCACTGGCACCAGTTTCGCACCCAAACCCTCGCTGGATCCCCGAGCCGCGTAACTGTTCTGGAC
>JABBNV010000196.1:4355-5323 GCA_019352125.1 Acidobacteriota bacterium
GGCCGCGACTCCAACATGGTCAGCTTCGACCTGGAAACCCAGATGTTCGACCTGTTCAGCGTCTAGAGGCTGGTGACCGCGTCTGGGTTGTCCGCACACATTGGAGGTATCGACCGATCAAGGAGAACACCATGCACGAAAAGCAGCACATCGCACTCGACTTTCTCGGCTACCTGCGCGACAAACGAGGTCACCAGCCGGGCGGCTTCACCACGGGCCTCTTTGACCTCTGGGGTAAGGCAGACAGCTACAACAAAGCCCGCCTGGCCATGGCATTCCCGGTCCATGCCGCCGTCATCAACCTGTACAACGCTGAGGGTATCGAAGCGGTAGCGAAATTGGCAGGGGTAGCCTAAATGGCTTTCGGTCAGCGCAGCTTCCTGGTCGACCACCTACTTCGGTGCGTGCCCGAGGGCGTGATCCCCGTGCAAATCGACCCGATGCGGTGCAAGGCGATCTCCCGCACCGTCACATACGGCTCAACGTCTGGCCCGTGGGGCGGTATAGGAGGGGCGGCAATGTCCGATTTTCAGATCACCTGGATCCTGCACGGAAACACCGCCATTGCCTTCGTCGATGAGAATCCGTTCGGTTACACCCTGACCAGCACACCGGATGATCGAGCGATGATCGTCGTCGGTGACGCAGATCCCGGCACCATGGATCTGACCCGGTTTGAGCGGGAAACGGAATGGATCGGTAATGATGGACTCACCAATGTTGAAAGAGACGCCTTGGCAGACAAATACACTCGGACAGCGGCCACCATGAGCTCCTCCGACATCGATGCAGCCAAGGCCAGGATGGAGGCGCGTGCCGATTCTTTGGTGTCGGCCCACGCAGATCTGATAACTGGGTTGATAGCAATGCGGGAGGCCAAGCAGATCACGCGCGAAACGGTTGCAGAACGCATGGGGGTCCATCCACGCACGGTGGACGTGTTTGAACGATACGACAGCAATCCGAAG
>JABBNV010000197.1:0-748 GCA_019352125.1 Acidobacteriota bacterium
CACCGAGGTAGCCCGCTGGGTTGACTCCGAGGGGCTCCGCCTGGACACCTGTTCCGGGGGAGAGCTGGCGGTGGCCGTCCGAGCAGGGTTGTCAGGGGACAAGCTGAGTCTGCACGGGAACAACAAGTCCACCAAGGAAATCAACCGCGCCCTGGACCTCAATCTTGGCCGGATAGTGGTGGACTCTTTGGCAGAGTTGGAGCGCGTAGGGAAACTTGCTGCCGAACGCGACGTTGTAGCGAACGTGATGCTGCGCCTGACGCCCGGAGTGCACGCGCACACGCACGAATTCATTGCCACGGCGCACGAGGACCAGAAATTTGGCCTCTCCATGGTTGCGGATGGCGCCCAGAGCAGCCAGGCGGAGCAGGCTGTGGTTGCAGCTACGGCACACCCGAACATCAAACTGCTCGGTTTGCACGCTCACATCGGTTCGCAGATTTTTGAGCCGGAGGGCTTCGAGCTCGCCGCGAAAAAACTCCTGACATTCCTGGGAGAGCAGCAACAAAAGCACCAGATTGAACTCAAAGAACTGGATCTGGGTGGCGGTTACGGCATTGCGTACACGCCCGTTGATACCCCGCGCCCGGCTGCCGAAATTGCGCAGGCCATGGCCGCCGTCGTCCGCGAAACGTGCGCCGCGCTGAACATTTCCGCACCGCGCATCTCCATTGAACCCGGCCGCGCCATCGTGGGGAGCACCACCTTCACGCTGTACGAAACGGGCACCATTAAGACCGTGAATGTG
>JABBNV010000197.1:758-5302 GCA_019352125.1 Acidobacteriota bacterium
ATGTTTCAGTGGATGGGGGAATGAGCGACAACCCCGGTCCGGTGCTCTACGAAGCGGATTATTCAGCCGTTTTGGCATCACGGGCAAGTGAAACGGCTCCCGTGCTGTCCCGAGTGGTGGGCAAACATTGCGAGAGCGGTGACATTGTTGTTAGAGATGTATACCTGCCCGAGGATCTGAAGGCTGGCGATTTGCTGGCCGTACCGGGGACTGGCGCGTACTGCTGGGTGCTGTCCAGCAACTACAACTATGTGCCTCGTCCACCGGTGGTGGCAGTTTCCAAGGGTTCGGCTCGGCTCATTGTCCGTGGCGAGACTGAAGACGATCTACTGGCGCGCGACTTAGGGGTTTAACAACGTGGCAAAACACACCGGTGAAAAGCAGAGCAAGAACCGTAAGGTTGACACTCTGCGGGTGGCGCTGCTGGGCTGCGGAAGCGTGGGCTCGCAAGTGGCGCGCATTCTGCTGCAAGACGCGGATGATCTGGCAGCCAGGACGGGCGCACGGTTGGAACTAGTGGGTATTGCCGTGCGCAATCTCAAGGCCAAACGAGACGCAGAGCTACCACAGGAACTGTTCACCACGGACGCGGAAACGTTGGTGACCAAGGCGGATATTGTCATTGAGCTGCTGGGCGGAATTGAACCGGCCAGAACCTTGATTTTGCGTGCCATTGAGCACGGCGCGTGCGTGGTCACCGGTAACAAGGCCTTGCTGGCGGCGGACGGTCCCACGCTCTATGAGCAGGCGGACAAGGCTGGCGTGCAGCTCTCCTATGAGGCTGCTGTTGCCGGCGCGATCCCCATTTTGCGCCCCATCCGCGATTCCCTCTCGGGGGACAGGATCACCCGCGTATTGGGCATTGTGAACGGCACTACCAACTACATTTTGGACGCGATGGATTCTACCGGGGCGCAGTTTGCTGATGCCCTGGCGGAGGCCCAACGCCTTGGCTATGCGGAGGCGGATCCCACAGCGGACGTCGAAGGCCACGACGCGGCAGCGAAGGCCGCCATTCTGGCTTCCTTGTCCTTCCACACCAGGTTTGCGCTGGAGAACGTCCACTGCGAAGGCATCAGCAATGTCACGGCTGCGGACATCGCGGCTGCCAAAGATGCTGGCATGGTGATCAAGCTGCTGGCCATTGCGGAACTCATTACCAGCGACGACGGCGCCGTGGGCGTCAGTGCGCGGGTGCATCCCACCCTGTTGCCCAGAGAGCACCCGTTGGCCGCTGTGCGCGGGGCCTTCAACGCTGTGTTTATTGAGGCCGAATCTGCTGGCGAGTTGATGTTTTACGGTCAGGGCGCTGGTGGCACGCCCACGGCTTCTGCCGTATTGGGAGATGTTGTTTCAGCGGCACGTCGCTTGGTGCTTGGTGGCCCGGGACGCACAGAGACCACTGCCGGTCATGTGGCAGCCCTGCCCATCGGCAAGGTGCAGACCAGTTATTACATTGGCATCGACGTGGCGGATCAGCCGGGTGTGCTGGCCAAGATTGCGGCGTTGTTTTCCAACCACGGGGTGTCCATCGAAACGATGCGCCAAACAATTCACCGCGATCCGGACAGTGCGGAGCGGTTGGGCTCTGCCGAACTGCAAATCGTTACACACCGGGCTCGTGAAGAATCACTCGCAGCGACTGTTGCCGCAGTGAAAGACCTTGAAGTTGTTAAATCCGTGAAGTCAGTCTTGAGAGTAGAGGGAGTCTAGTGGCTCATCAGTGGCGCGGCGTTATCCGCGAATATGCAGACCGGTTGCCCGTCAACGAGTCCACCAAAATCATTACCCTGGGGGAGGGTGGAACCCCGCTGGTGCACGCCACGGCCCTGAGCGAACTCACGGGCTCCACCATCTACCTCAAGGTGGAGGGTATGAACCCCACCGGCAGTTTCAAGGACCGTGGCATGACCATGGCCATGACTGCCGCTGTTGCGGCTGGCGCCAAGGCCGTAGTGTGCGCATCCACAGGGAATACCTCAGCTTCTGCGGCCGCCTATGCCACCGCGGCGGGACTCACCTGTGCAGTCTTGGTGCCCGAGGGCAAGATTTCCATGGGCAAGCTCAGCCAAGCTGTGGCTCATGGGGCAAAGTTGTTGCAGGTTGACGGCAACTTTGACGATTGCCTCGATGCAGCGCGCAAGCTGGCCGAGTCCTATCCGGTGTTCCTGGTCAACTCAGTTAACCCGGCGCGCATCCAGGGCCAGAAGACCGGTTCCTTTGAAGTGGTTGACGCTCTAGGCGATGCTCCGGATTATCACGTGTTGCCCGTGGGCAATGCCGGAAACATCACCGCCTACTGGAAGGGCTACCAGGAATACGCAGTGCCCTTCGAGACTGATCACGGCACACTGCCTGCTGTTTCCACCAAGACGCCCATCATGTGGGGCTTCCAAGCCGCCGGTGCTGCACCCTTCGTGGCCGGTCACCCCATTACGGAGCCGGATACTATTGCCACGGCTATCCGCATTGGCAACCCGGCGTCCTGGGACTCTGCCGTGGCCGCGCGGGATGAATCCGGTGGTCTCATTGACGCCGTGACTGACGAGCAAATCCTTGAAGCGCACCGGTGGCTCTCCGCACGTGAGGGAGTGTTCGTGGAGCCAGCGTCTGCGGCAGGAGTTGCAGGTTTGCTGAAGAAGCACGCCGCGGGTGAGGTCCCTACGGGAAAGACGTTTGTGATCACGGTGACCGGTCATGGATTGAAGGACCCGGACTGGGCCTTGAAGAATGCCGATGGATCAACCGTTGTCCCCGAGCGCGTGGGCTTTGATGTCGTGTCCATCGCTGAGGCTCTGGGCCTGGAAGCCGTGCATGGCTGAGCAACTCACGCCTCTGGCCGCAGGCCAGCACGTGAGCGTGCATGTTCCAGCTACCAGCGCTAATCTGGGCCCCGGGTTCGACAGTCTGGGGCTGGCATTGACCCTTCATGACACCCTGAGCCTGGAAACGTTCGACGACGGCCGCTTGGCTTTTGATGTTCGGGGCGAAGGCGCGGAGGACGTTCCGCAGGACGCGTCACACCTCTGTGTCCGCGCCTTCGATTCATTTTTGGCGAGTGTTGGTTTTGCGCGCGTCGGGCTTAGCGTGACTGCGGAAAATGCGATTCCCCACGGTAGGGGCCTTGGTTCCTCCGCCGCAGCCATCGTCTCGGGGATTTTGGCTGCGAACGCACTGTTGCCAGAGGACGCACAACGCTCAGCACGCGAGCTCTTCGAATTTGCTGCAGCCATGGAAGGGCACCCGGATAACGTGGCGCCAGCGCTGTATGGCGGCTTGGCCATTTCCTGGTCACAGGAGGGGGCTTTCCGTACCGTTACTTTTGCGCCCGACGCATCAGTGATACCCATCGTCGCCATTCCGCAATTTACGCTCTCCACGGAACTGGCCCGAGGCATGCTGCCTGCGCAGGTTCCGCACAAGGACGCGGCGGCCAACTCTGGGCGAACGGCCCTGCTGATCCACGCGGTGCGGGAAGCCCCAGAGTTGCTGCTGCCTGCAACCGAGGATTTACTGCACCAGCACTACCGTGCGCCGGCGATGGAGGCCAGTGCAGAACTGGTGCGCACCTTGCGCGCAGCAGAGATTGCTGCGGTGGTTTCCGGGGCCGGTCCCACCGTGCTGGCGTTGACTGTGGGAGCGGAGCAAGCAGCTCGCGCGGAGAAAATCATGGCAGGGACAGCTGCGGCGGATGATGCTGGAAATGCTGCCAGTGGCCTCTGGCGTGTTTTGCGACTAAATGTTGACGCTGATGGTGCTAAAGTAGAAGTGCATCGGCGGAAGTGACCGCAATCATGCCGCACCTCCATGGCTCAGTCATATAATTAGTCGTGGAATTAGACATGGCTCGCTCTCGGTAATTCCGATGCCATCTTTCTAGCCTTGACCCAACACAGCTGTGTTGTGCGTGCCTGGCACCGGATATAGGCAAGCGAAGATGTTTCGCCACCCGGCCCTTTTGAAAGCTCAATGCTCATCAGGGTACGGAACTCAGTCAATAGTTTGCTTCAGCTCTTGAGTTGATGTGCGCAAATTTTGCTGGGTCAATCAGACGCGGTCCATCTGCGACCGCCATCGAGGGGGAAGGATCCTTCGTGACCGAAACCACTGACACATTGTCAGGTGTGGAAAATTCAACATCCGCTGCTCCAGCAAAGAGCAACGGCCTAGCCGGACTCAAGCTGGCTCAACTACAGGCACTCGCCGGACAGTTGGGTATTACAGGCGGCTCGCGGATGCGCAAGGGGGACCTTGTCTCCGCAATCTCAGACCACCAACGGGGATCAAAAGTTGCTGATCGTGCTCCGGCTACTGCATCGACGGGTAGCGCAACATCGAAAGGAAACGCAGCAGCCCCGAAGGCAGCTGTAGCTGCATCGAATGCATCTGCACAGCAAGCTGCACCCGCAGAACAGTCAACTGGCGCAGAGGCACCCGCAGAGGGCGGCCGCGGCCGTGGCCGTGGGCGCAGCCGCCGCGCAGGTAGCGCAGGAGTAGTCAGCACTGACGCTACGGCTACTGCTGAGTCACCTGTGGCCGAAGCC
>JABBNV010000198.1:0-2979 GCA_019352125.1 Acidobacteriota bacterium
GGATCAGCAGAAGGCCATCGATGGCAGCAAAGACGCGGATCTCACCTTCAGCCACCAGGTCAGTGACGGCTCGGTGAAGGCGTTCAAGGCTGCCGACGGCGGTGCCTTGGTGACTGTGAACTTGGTCTACAACGTCACAGCTAAGCCCAAGGAGGACGGCGCATCCATCTCTGTGAGCAAGGACTCCGCGGTCTTTACCGGTGGCGCAACAACCACCACTGGATTTGAGCGGACCTCCACCGAATCGGTCCTGCTGTTCATCCCCGCGGCTGGCTCCAAGACACCGCTCACGCTCCTGGCCGCCAACCAGGGCATCACGGGGGCTGCGTTCAAGTAACCCTTCACTAAGAGGGAGCGTTGCTACGTTTCGCTGTGGGCTGTATCGGAGTCATTCGGTACAGCCCACAGTTACAGTTAAGGCATGACGCAACCTGGAAACCGACCAGCCCCAACTGCCCCGGCCCCCAGCCTCAGCCTGCGTGGCGCCGTTGATCTCTCATCGCTGAAGAAGCCCGCAGCCCCTGCCGGCTCAGTCAACGGCGGTGCTGCCCCTGATGCCGCGCCTGCCAACGGAGCACGGCGCTACGCTGTGGACGTCAATGAAGCAAGCTTTCAGGAGCTGATCAAGCTCTCTGACCAAGTTCCCGTGGTGGTGGCCTTGGGTGCCAGCTATTCCCCGACCTCGGTGGAATTGAACCAGGTTCTTGAAACCATCGTCACTTCCTACGCCGGAAGGCTAGTGCTGGCGCGCGTCGATGCTGAGGTGAGTCCCAGCATTGTGCAGGCCTTTGGGGCCACGGCGATTCCCACCGTGGTGGCCTTGTTGAAGGGTCGGCCGGTTCCCCTCTTTGAAGGAGAACTGCCCGAAGAACAGATCAAGGCTTTCTTCGAGGAGCTGCTCAAGGTTGCTGCGGCGAACGGAGTGACCGGAGGGTTGGGTGGGGACGGTGAGACTTCCGCATCAGAGCCGGCGCCGTTGCCGCCGCTTCATGTCAAGGCACAGGAAGCCGCGGAGGCGGGGGATTTTGACGCAGCCGCAGCAGCCTATAAGGCGGCTTTGGCTGAAAAGCCCGCGGATGCAGAAGCGAAGGCTGGTCTGGCTCAGGTGGAGCTGTTGGGTCGCACCGTCCCCTTGACTCAGGCTGATGCCGAGGCCGTACGTACCAAGGCCGCACAGGATCCGGATGATCTGGAAGCTGTGCTGTCCGTTGCCGATCTGGATATTACCGGCGGCCACGTGGAGGACGCACTGAACCGACTGGTGGCTTTTATTGGCGGGCATTTTGGGCCGGAGCGGGAAACCGTGCGGGTTCGGCTGCTTGACCTGTTTGAAGTGGTTGGCATTGCGGATCCTCGCGTCAGCAAGGCACGTCAAGGTTTGGCGCGGGCTCTCTTCTAGACTCAAGCGCTTACTGCGGCTTCCGGGAATGTTTTGCGATGCGCGAGGGTTGCCACTTTTGTGACTACACCAACTCTCTTCACGCCCCTGGCCCTTCGTTCACTGACGCTCAACCATCGCGGTTGGGTAGCGCCCATGTGTCAGTACTCGGCTGATCCCGAGACTGCGCCGGGCGTACCCACGGACTGGCATCTGATGCATTTGGCGCAGTTTGCTGCCGGTGGCGCCGCCTTGATCCTCACCGAGGCCACGGCCGTTAACGCTCAGGGTCGCATCAGCCCCCGGGACGTGGGGATCTACACGGACCAGCAAGTTGCGGCCTGGCAGCGGATCACCACGCTGGTTCACTCCACCGGTGCCGTGAACACCAAGATTGGTGTTCAGTTGGCACACGCGGGCAGGAAAGCATCTACGTATTGGCCCTTCGCGCACGCTGAAAACAGCGTTGCGGTGGACGACGGCGGTTGGGAGGCCGTGGGCCCGACCGGCGAACCGTTTGGCGCCTATGCTGCGCCAAGGGCCATGGACCAGGCGGATATTGACGCAGTCATTGCGGACTTTGGTGCTGCGGCTGCTCGCGCGGTAGAAGCGGGCTTTGACACCGTGGAAATACATGCGGCTCATGGCTATCTGCTCCACGAGTTCCTTTCGCCACTAGTGAATACCCGCAGTGATCAGTGGGGCGGCAGCGAGGAAAACAGGTTCCGCCTGACGCTGGCAGTCATTGACGCAGTCCGCGCCGCCATTCCGGAGGACATGCCCGTGTTACTGCGCATCTCGGCAACGGACTGGGCAGAGGGCGGGCTCGATGCGGCCAGCAGTATCCGGTTGGCGCAGGTAGCAAAGCAGCACGGCGTGGACCTGATTGACGTCTCTACCGCCGGGGCGATTACCGGAGTCACCATCCCAGTGGGCCCGGGTTACCAAACTACCTTCGCCGAGCAGATCCGCAACGGGGCAAACATCCCAACTGCCGCCGTCGGCCTGATCACGGACTCCGTGCAAGCTGAACACATTCTGGCCACGGGGCAGGCCGACGCGATCAACATTGCGCGCGCAGCACTCCGGGATCCGCACTGGTGGCAGCGTGCTGCGCACGATCTTGGTGTAGAGCTGGCCTGGGCGCCCCAATACGAACGGGCTACTCCGCGCGGACGCTACTAAACAGCCGGTACGCCGTAGCAGCTGATAAGTGGGTCAACAAATATCCTCCGCGAGGATGAGGGGCTGCCGTTCGAGCCTTTGTTAGCGTGGAGGGATGGATGCAACGACGCTGAATTCGCACACGCAATCTTCGCCGGAACATGCCGTGGTACTTCACCAACTAGTGAAGACCTTTGGGGGAAAAACTGCTGTCAAGGGCATTAGCCTTGAGGTTCCCGCAGGTTCTTTCTACGGTCTGGTGGGTCCCAACGGCGCGGGAAAGACGACTACTTTGTCCATGGCAACTGGACTTTTGCGCCCTGATCATGGCCAGGCTTTTGTGCACGGCATTGATGTCTGGGCGCGGCCGCTGGAGGCAAAGCGGGCGCTGGGCGTCCTGCCGGACGGGGTGAGGCTCTTTGACCGACTCACCGGTG
>JABBNV010000198.1:2989-5279 GCA_019352125.1 Acidobacteriota bacterium
TCACCGGTGAGCAACTAGTCACGTATGCCGGATTGCTCCGGGGCATGGCCGCGGATGTGGTGGCTGAGCGGGTACGGGACTTGCTGATCGCGCTGGATTTGGCAAAGGACGCCGGAACCCTGGTGGTGGACTACTCGGCAGGGATGACCAAGAAGATTGCACTGGCATCTGCGCTGATTCATGCGCCGCGGGTACTGGTGCTGGACGAGCCCTTCGAGTCAGTGGACCCGATCTCCGCAGCCAATATCCGTGATCTTCTGGCTTCTTACGTGGGCTCGGGTGGCACTGTGATCATCTCCAGCCATGTGATGGACCTGGTCCAGCGCATGTGCGATCACGTGGCCGTGATTGCTGGCGGCAACGTGCTGGCCGCGGGGACAGTCGACGACGTTCGTGCCGGCTCCAGCCTCGAGGACAGGTTTGTGGAACTTGTGGGCGGCCGAAACACCACGGAGGGGCTGGCATGGTTGCGCACCTCCTAAGACTTAAGTTCAGCCTGCTGCGCAATTCCTTGCGACGCAGTACGTGGCAACTTGTTGGGGTAATTATTGGTGGCCTCTACGGCCTGGGCACAGTGATTGCCGTATGGGCCGTTATGGCATCACTTAGCTTTGTGGACCCTCAGGTGGGACGCGTAGTGGCGATCCTTGGTGGCTCCGCGGTGATGGTGGGCTGGATAGTGATCCCGTTGCTTGCCTCCGGGATCGACATGACCCTGGACCCGGCGAGATTTGTTACGTTCGCCATTCCGTTGCGCCAGCTGCTGCTGGGCATTGCCTTGGGCGGGTTCCTTGGTGTTCCGGGTGCAGCGACGCTTCTGGCGGCACTGAGTACCGTAGCCCTTTGGGCACGGCACCCGTTGGCAGCCCTTGCTGCTTTTATTTGCGCTATTTTGGCCGTGCTGACATGCATCGTTGTGGCCCAGGCCGTGACCAGCGCCAATACCAATCTTGCCGCGTCTCGTCGCTTCAAGGACTTTAGCTCAGTGGTGCTTTTCATCCCATTGCTGCTGCTGGGCCCACTCATTGCTGGGATCACCAACGGCATTAAGAATCTCCATGACTCCCTACCGCAGTGGGCCGAGTTCCTGGGGTGGACTCCGCTGGGTGCGCCGTGGAGCGTGCCCGCAGACTTGGCACTGGGCCATCCCGGGGAGGCGGCCGCAAAATTGGGTATCGTTGTTGCTGTGTTAGCTATAGTCACGTGGTTGTGGAGCCGCAGCCTGGCCCACGCCATGGAGACGCCCTCCCATAGCAGTCGAGCGCGCAAGGGCGCCGGGAAGTTGGGCTTCTTTCGCTGGTTTCCTGCCACCCCGATGGGAGCGGTTGCAGGGCGAGCACTCAGCTATTGGATTCGTGATCCACGCTATTCAATGAGCCTGATCCTGGCCGTGGTGTTGCCCATGGTTATGTCCATCAGCGCTGTGTCCCGGGGCGACTATTCTTACCTCGGGTATATCGGTTCCTTGGCGGTGCTGCTCCTAGTGTGGTCCATTTCAGCTGACATATCCTATGACAACACAGCTTTCGCCCTGCACATCTCTACCGGAGTGAGTGGTTTCGCGGACAGGGCCGGGCGCGCATTGGCCTGTGCCACGCTAGCCCTGCCGCTGGGACTTCTTTATGCCGTGGTAGGAGCAATCGTGGGCAATTCAGTGGCCAATCTGCCCGCGATGTTAGGTCTGGTCCTTGGCGGTTTGGGCACGGGACTGGGGCTGGCAAGTATTTTCTCTGCGCGCGTCACCATGAAGGTGCCGTTGCCGGGACAAAGCCCTTTCCGAAGCCAGGCTGGGGGCAACTTTGGTGCGAGTTTGCTCAACTTGGGCGGGATGACGCTGGTGGCGCTGCTGTGTACACCCGAGGTCATATTAGCCGTGGTGGCTGCCGCAACACATCAGGTGAGCCTGGGCTGGATAGGCTTAGCCACGGGGATAGTGCTGGGCGGAGTCCTGTTGACGGTTGGACTACGCTTGGGCGGCAAAATTTATGATCAGCGTGCTCCTGAACTCTTGCAGTCAGTGAGCCAGGAAAGGTAGTGCTCCATGGAGGTAATAATCCTCCCCAGCAAGAACGAAATTGGCTCACTCGCAGCCGATGCCATCGAGGCTTTGGTACGTCGCAAGCCCGCAGCAGTGATCGGATTGGCTACTGGCTCCTCACCGTTGCCCGTTTATGATGAACTGACCCGCCGCCACCATGATGAAGGCCTGAGCTTCGCGCAGGCACACGGCTTTGCCCTGGATGAGTATGTGGGGCTCCCCGTGGGCCACTACGAGTCATACCGAGAGGTG
>JABBNV010000199.1 GCA_019352125.1 Acidobacteriota bacterium
ACCAGGGCATTTCACCCGCGTTCTGCATGGACCACGGTATGACGATGTCCATCTACCATGCGGATCCGGATGGCAACGGTGTGGAGATTCAGGTGGACAACTTCCACAATTGGGGCAAGTCCAAGGAATGGATGTGGGCCTCTCGTGAGTTCTCGGAGGATCAGCTGGGGCCGCAGTTTGATCCGGATGCTCTGGTAGAGGCGCGGGCCCGCGGACTCAGCCATGATGAGATACATGAACGTGCGTACGCTGGCGAGTACCGTCCCAAAGTCGAAGTGCCTAACCCGGCATTCCCCGACGTGTGGGCTGACAAAATTGCGGCGAATCCGGCGCTCTTGGACCGCGTACCGTTCCCGCCAGAAATGTGGCGTTACTGAGCGCACAGCTACCCGACGGCTCACCCACGGCCATGGTCATTGGAAGCTTTGTGGCCATCAGCCAGGATCCGCCGCTCATTGGATACTTCGGTGACGACGCCTCTGCGACGTTCCGTTCTCTGGCTGACTCGCAAAACTTTGTGGTCAGTGTTTTGGGCGAGGAACATGACGCGCTGCTGCGCTCGTTCATCCGAAAGGATGAAAACCGTCTGGAGCAGGTTGGGCTTGTTCGCATGGCAAGTGGCCTTTTGCGAGTTGAGGAGCCGGTGGCATGGTTTGAAGCCCGCATGACTAGCGTGCAGCGCTATGGGGATCACCGGCTGGTTGTAGGTCAGGTTGAGGATTTTGGCGTGGCGACGGCAACGGCCGGCTCTCCGCTGCTTTACCGCCGAGGTGGCTTCGGTGCTTTCGCCATCCCCACTGACCGGATCGATGTGCGAAACATTGGCGATCGTCTCAGCGCTGCACAGGCGGTCTCGGTAATGCTGGAGCCAGTTGCTCACCGCATTGGCCGCGATATCGCCATCACGGCAATGGTAGGGGAATCGATCGTGGTGGTGGGTATGACCCTCTGCGCCCACGGGGAACTCGCTGAACAAAGCGCACCCAGCGCCATCGGCATTTCCCTTCCCTTTGCTGCGCCAGTGGAACCGCTGTTTGCCGCATGGGCTTCGGACCGGACTAAAACTCTCTGGATTGAACGAGCCCGTCACTTAGTGGGTGTGGTGGATCGTCGCGGAGTGAGTGCGCAGCTTGAAGCAATCCGAGAACGAGGCTACGCAGTTTCTGTTGACCGTGACTTATCAGCCAGATTCATCGGACTCATCGCCGACCCCGACGTCGAAAACGAGTCCTACGCGCAAATGTGGAGCGATTACGCATCCCGCACCATCGAGAGTGCCACCTCGCCATTGCCCCTGGGCGACATCGCAGCTATTCAGGTTCCCGTGTTTGATGCCGACGGCAGCGTGACGCTTGCCCTCACCATCAGCGGCATTGGTCCGTTCAGCCACGATGCCGATTTGGAAAGTTTGGCGCAGACGCTGGTGGAAGCCGCCAACCTGGCCTCGACGACGCTCAGCCGACCTCCGATTGGCCCTTCTTAGCCTCCCGACGCGCGGTTTCTGCAGCCCGGCGGCGGTTGCGGATCAGCTAAGTGCTGGCTGCCCAGACAAGGCCGGAATGTGAGAGCCTAGGCCATGGCTAATTCGCGTTCGGGGGATTCGATGCTGGACCGCGTGGTCCGCATCCTCTCTTCCTTTGACGTCGCAACGCACGCGCTGACGGTGATGGAACTGGCGGCTCGGGCCGGGTTGCCGCGAGCCAGCGCCTACCGCTTGGTGGACGAGCTGGCCACTCACGGGATCCTGGCCAAAGAGCCGGACGGGAAGGTCCGGCTGGGCTTGCATTTATGGGAGCTGGCCAATAGATCCAATGCTGCTCTGGACCTCAAGCGCGTCGCGATGCCCTTCATGGAAGACGTCCACGCGGTAGTGCGGCAGGACACTCAACTGGCAGTACTCCACCAGGATGAAGTCTTGATTTTGGAGCGCTTTTCTCGCCCCGGATCGGCTATAAATAAAGCCGCCGTGGCTGGGCGCATGCAGGTTCATGCCACGTCCATGGGCATGGTCTTATTGGCTTTTGCCCCGCCGCACGTTTCTGAAGGCTACCTGTCCCGGCACCGTGACGCCGTCGTTGCTTGGCACCCTCATTTCAGGGGAGAGCTTGCGGAGATCCGGCGGAACGGCTTTGCCGCTTTTGATGGACTGATCGATGACGAAACCACCGGGGCCGCCGTGCCGGTACTGGATCGCCACAATACGGCTGTTGCTGCCCTGTCCGTGGTGCTCCCCAGAAATTCTGACGTGCTCCGCCCCACGGTTATGGCCCTGCGCACGGCGGCCCGCGGCATTTCCCGCAGCCTGGGGGAGGGCTCCTCGGAAGCGGCGGGGTAGGCAAGGTTTTAGAGTCCCATTGAATGGGATTAAGCGTGCCATAGTTGTGCCCTGTGCCACAAACTGGGACGACGGCGACCAACGAGGGCTTCCGGAAGGGTGCGCACGCGTGCCTGGTGATTTTCAAGGAGACGTGGATTTATGGCCGCACCACGGCGCAGGCTCACTACCACCGTCGGAATTGTGGGTGGTGGCCCCGCGGGGCTGATGCTCTCACACCTACTCTCCCGCGCAGGGATTGAGAATATAGTCCTTGAAAAGCGCAGTCACGAGACCATCCGCACCACGCAGCGCGCCGGCATTCTGGAGGCAGGATCCGTGAAAATGCTGACGGATACTGGTGTGAATGGTCGGGTGGTGACAGAGGGTCATCGTCACGAAGGCATTGATCTTCGCTTCAACGGGGTCAGTCACCGGCTGGACTTTCAAGACTTGGTATGCGAATCAGTATGGCTTTACCCGCAAAACGAGGTGTTTGTGGACCTTGCAGCTGCACGGAAGCGCGATGGCGGTGACGTCAGGTTTTCCGTCACCGATACTCAAGTGCTGGATCTGACCAGTGATGAGCCCAAGATCTACTTCACCGACGACGCGGGCGAGGACTTTGAACTGCACTGCCAGTTAGTGGTGGGTGCCGATGGCTCGCAGAGCATTTGCCGGAAAGCCATTCCGGCGGACGTACGCAGCGATCACTTCATCGCTTACCCGTTTGCCTGGTTCGGCATCCTCACGGAGGCTCCGCCCAGTGCGCCGGAATTGATATATGCAAACTCTGAACACGGCTTTGCCCTGATTAGCCAGCGCAGCGGCATGGTTCAACGGATGTACTTCCAGTGTGACCCAGATGAGGATCCGTCCACGTGGAGTGACGAGCAGATCTGGGCCGAGCTGCAAAAGCGCGTTGACGGCCCAGACGGTTTCACGCTCAAGCGCGGGCCAATCTTCGAAAAGATGGTGCTGCCGTTCCGGTCCTACGTGTGCGAGCCCCTGCGGTACGGCAACTTGTTCCTGGCCGGAGACGCTGGCCACACGGTACCGCCTACCGGAGCCAAGGGGCTCAACCTGGCGCTGGCCGACGTCGCCGTTCTTGCCAAAGCCATTGAAAGCTTCGCCACGCATGGTGACCACGCACTCCTGGATGCCTACAGTGACACGGCACTGGAGCGCGTCTGGAAGGCGCAGAACTTTTCCTTTTGGATGACCAGTATGTTGCACAGCCGCGCGGACCAAAGCTCCTTTGAGCGCAAGCGCATCCTGGGCGAACTCAACTCCGTTGCCACATCCCGCTTCGGCCAGCAATACCTGGCCGAGGCTTACACCGGATGGCCCCACGGTTAGGGGCTGATCCACCAATGCAGAACATATCAACCACCACAGGAGTGCCAGGCATGGACGAAACTGAAGAGAACTTTGACGAAAGCCACGTTGTTCACAGGCTGGATGCTGCGGCGGAGACTCAAGAGGAACTCAGCGCCGAAATCGCAGCAATTCACGAAGCCTACAACAAAGGTGTCGCGGCCGGAGCGGCAGAGGAAACTCAGCCTCGGATCGATTTTTCCCCGTACCGTAGCTCCATTCTGCGCCACCCCACCAAGGACCCGCACCACGCGGATCCCGAGACCATTGAACTGTGGAGCCCCGCCTTTGGGCACCGAGATGTGCACGCACTGGAAGCGGATCTGACCATCCAGCACAATGGCGAACCCCTGGGGGAGCGGATGAAGGTGCGCGGCCGCGTGCTGGACGGAGACGGCCGGCCAGTGGGCGGGCAGTTGGTAGAGATCTGGCAGGCCAATTCCGCGGGGCGCTACATCCATAAGCGCGATCAACACCCCGCACCCATCGATCCCAACTTCACCGGCGTGGGCCGCTGCATCACTGCCGAGGACGGCAGCTATGAATTCTTGACCATCAAACCTGGACCGTATCCCTGGAAAAACCACTACAACGCCTGGCGTCCGGCCCACATTCACTTCTCGCTTTTCGGCACAGACTTCACTCAGCGCATGATCACCCAGATGTACTTCCCGGGCGATCCGCTGTTCAGTCTGGACCCGATCTACCAGTCCATCACGGACCAAAAAGCGCGGGACAGGCTAGTTGCCACGTACGATCACAGCGTCACCAGCCACGAATGGGCCACCGGCTACAACTGGGACATTGTGCTTACCGGCAGCAACCGCACCTGGATGGAAGAAGAGGACGCAGAATAATGGCACCGACGCAGCAGACACAGCAGGTAACGACTACGCCCAAGCTGGCCGCAACGCCAGGGCAAACAGTTGGCCCGTTCTTCGGTTACGCCCTGCCTTTCGAGAAGGATTCGGAACTGGTCAGCCAGGCGCATCCAGGGGCCGTTCGACTCTATGGCAACGTGTATGACGGGGCCGGCCAGGAAATCCCGGACTGCATCCTGGAAATCTGGCAGGCGGATGAATCCGGCAACATTGTGCAAGAGACTGGTTCCCTGCGCCGGGATGGCTACACCTTCACCGGGTGGGGCAGGGCTGCCTCCGATTTCGCTGGCCGTTACACCTTCACCACGGTGAATCCCGGTGCCACCGAGCCCGGCAAGGCGCCGTTCATTGCCGTCGTCTTCTTTGCCCGCGGCGTGATGAACAAGCTTCACACTCGCGTGTACCTTCCAGAAGACACTGAGGCACTTTCAAAAGATCCGCTCTTGAATTCCCTGCCGGAGGATCGTCGCAGTACGCTCATTGCCGCGCGTGAGGCAGACGGCAGCCTGCGCTGGGACATTCATTTACAGGGCGACGGCGAAACTGTCTTCCTGAGCTATCCGGGAGCCTAACCGAATGAGCTTTGAGGGTGAGCGCGTGGCTGAACGAGTTGCGGATTACGGGCTGTTGTCCCCAGCATGGGCGGGGTCTGCAGTAGCCGTACGCACGGGGGATTTGGCGTTTTTGCAGGCG
>JABBNV010000200.1:0-4913 GCA_019352125.1 Acidobacteriota bacterium
AGCGGATCCATCAAGTTCAACGGCAAGGAACTACTCACCAACAACGTGCGTACCCGCGAAACCCTGTACTCCGGGCTGCGCGGCAGCCAGATTGCCATGGTCTACCAGGACGCGCTGAGCTCCCTGAACCCCTCCATGAAGATCAAGGAGCAGATGGAGCAGCTCACCAAGCGCGGGGGCCGTAAGACGCCCACCGAGCTCTTGGAACTGGTGAAGTTGGATCCTGTTCGCACACTGCGCAGCTACCCGCATGAGCTCTCCGGCGGGCAGCGCCAGCGCGTACTGATTGCCATGGCGCTCTCCCGCTCACCGAAGATTGTGGTGGCAGACGAACCTACTACTGCCCTGGATGTGACGGTTCAAAAGCAGGTAGTCGATCTGCTCAACGAGCTGCGCGACCAGTTGGGCTTCGCGATGGTGTTTGTCAGCCATGACTTGGCCTTGGTTGCCTCGCTGGCACACCGAATCACCGTGATGTACGCCGGCCAGGTGGTGGAATCAGCCCAGGCCTCCGAGCTGCTTCAGGATCCACGCCACGAATACACTCGCGGCTTGCTGGGAGCTGTGCTCTCCGTGGAAAGTGATGCCACCCGTTTGCACCAGATCCAAGGAACAGTGCCCTCACCGCGGGACTTTGCCCCGGGAGACAGGTTCGCCGCACGGTCCCTTCGCAAGGATGCGAACCCCGCTCAGCAGCTGGCCTTTGTGCCGGTGGGCAAGGGCGATCACTACTGGGCAAGCCACCGACCCGAAGACGCCCAGCTGGCAACTGTGGGCACCGACGATTCAGCGCAGGAGGCAAAATGAGCCACGCAGCTATGGTGCGCAGCGCACCGGTAATTGAGCTCAAGGACATCAAGGTCACCTACAACAGCCGCGGCGGCTCCCTGTTCAAACCGAACAAGGTTCATGCCGTGGACGGCGTCAGCTTCTCCGTTTCCCGTGGGGAGACCGTGGGCATTGTTGGCGAATCCGGCTGCGGAAAGTCCACCCTGGCTTCGGTGCTGGTTGGCCTACAAAAACCGACCAGCGGCCAGGTGCTCTTCCACGGCAAGGACGCAAAGAACCGCGGCGCGGCTGGCCGAAAGGAATTTGGCCGAACAGTCTCCGTCGTGTTCCAGGACCCCTCCACCGCGCTCAACCCGCGGATGCGCATTCAGGACATTCTGACGGATCCACTGCAGGTGCATGGGATTGGCACCAAGGCTTCCCGGGCCGCGAAGGTCAAGGATTTGCTGGCGCTGGTGGGCCTGCCTGCCTCCGCAGCCGAGGTCACGCCGTCGCAAGTCTCCGGTGGTCAGCGCCAGCGCGTCGCCATTGCCCGTGCACTGGCGCTAGACCCGGATGTGGTGGTGGCCGACGAGCCGACTTCTGCCTTGGACGTCTCGGTCCGAGCCCAAGTGCTCAACCTGCTCTCAGATTTGAAGACTGAGCTGAACCTCGGCATGGTCTTCATCTCGCACGATATCCAGACAGTTCGCTACGTCTCGGACCGGATCGCCGTTATGTACTACGGAAAGATCGTCGAAGAAGGCGGTGCCGAGCAGGTTTTTGACCATCCCAGCAACGATTACACGAAGAAGTTGCTGGGCGCCGCCCCGTCACTCCTGCACCCCTAATTTTTCACATTCACCCTTAACTATTGGAGCATTCTGTGTCTTCCCCCGTCCCTTCCCGATTCCACGGCGTTATTCCTCCCGTGGTCACTCCCCGCACTTCCAGTGGCGAGATTGACGTCCCCTCCCTGGAGCGAGTTACCCAACACCTGCTCGATGGCGGGGTGGACGGACTGTTTGTTCTAGGCTCCTCCGGTGAGGTCACCCACATGACCAACTCCGAGCGGGACACCGTGGTGCGGACAATTGCAGGCGTCAATGCAGGTGCTGTTCCCCTGATGGTGGGCGCCGTTGAGCAGACCACCAACCGCGTCATCGAGGAAGCTCGTCGCGTCGTTAGCCTGGGCGCTGAAGCACTTGTTGTCACGAGCCAGTACTACGCCATCTCCAACGCGGCGGAAACCGACACCCACTATCGGTCCATTCATGCTGCTGTAGACGTGCCGATCTTTGCCTACGATGTACCCGTTCGCACGCACTTCAAACTACCGGTGGATTTGCTGGTCAGTTTGGGTGCGGACGGCATTCTGGCGGGCGTCAAGGACTCCTCGGGCGACGACGTCTCCTTCCGTCAGCTGTTGCTGGCAGCGAAGAATATCCCCAACTTCGATATCTTTACCGGTCACGAAGTTGTGGTTGACGGCGCATTGCTGGGCGGTGCGCAGGGCGCAGTTCCCGGGCTGGCCAACGTTGACCCGCGTGGCTACAAGAACCTCTACGAGGCGGCCAAGGCCGGAGATTGGGCCAAAGCAGCTGCCGAGCAGGATCGCCTAGCGGACGTCTTCAACATCGTCTTCACCCCCAAGCCCGGCCGACTAAGCGGTAACGCTGCAGGTCTGGGCGCATTCAAGACCGCGCTGCAGCTCATGGGAATCGTTGACACCAACACCATGAGTGCTCCGATGCTGGCGCTCGACGCTGACGAGGCTGAAGCCATTCGCGTTATCCTGACGCGCAACGGTCTGCTCTAAACGAAACAGGTTGGCGGAGAAAGGTTCATGAACCACGTCATTGGCATCGACATCGGCGGCACGAAGACTGCCGCTGGCGTCGTCTCAACCAGTGGTGAGCTCCTCTTCACGGAGGAAATCCCTACCCTCAACCGGGACGGCGGCCGTGCAATTCTTGATGCGACCGCTGCTCTGGTGGAGCGCTTGCGTCAGCGGTTGGGTGTCGCTGCTGGCGGCGTGAGCGCCGTCGGCGTAGGCTCTGCGGGCGTTATTGACGCGGAACACGGCAACGTACTGGCAGCCACTGATGCCATTGCGGGCTGGGCAGGGACGCCCCTGGCGCAAGGGCTGGCCCAGCGAACCGGGTTGCCCGTCTCCACGGTCAATGACGTACACGCCCACGCCCTGGGCGAAGCGTGGTTGGGCGCCGGAGCGGCCGCCAGCAGCATGCTCATGGTGGCCTTCGGGACCGGCGTGGGCGGCTCATTCGTCCTTAACGGGCGCCCTCAGTTGGGGCACCGTTTTGCCGCCGGACACGTGGGCCACTTCGCCTCCCCGTATGCCTACGCGGACAACCAACCCCTGCCGTGTAGCTGTGGGCGCGCGGGCCATGTGGAAGCGATTGCCTCTGGCCCCGCAATTTATTCCAACTATCTGCGCCTGGGTGGTGACGCGGCAGCCATTGATACCAAGGGCGTGTTCGCTCGAGCCGCTGCCGGGGATCAGGCGGCTATCACCGCGGTGGGCGTGGGTGCCGCGGCCGCAGGCAGCGCCATGGGCGGGCTCATCAACATTCTGGATCCGGAACTTGTGGTAGTTTCCGGCGGTTTGGCGGATGCTGGGGACATGTGGTGGAAGCCTATGGAACGCGCCATGCGTGCTGAGTTGATGGACGTTACCTCCAGCGTGTCCACCGTCCCAGCCACGCTGGGCTCCACCGCCGCAATTTTGGGCGCAGCAGCTCTAGTGCTGGACCCGCTTTCTACACGTAAGGACACAGCATGACCTTGAAACTTCGCTCCCTCGAGGCCCTGGCAGGAAAACTCATTGTCTCCGCCCAGGCCTACCCGGGTGAGCCCATGCGTGATCCCCGCACCATGGCCCAGGTGGCTTCGTCGGCCGTTATTGGCGGTGCCGCCGGCATTCGCGTTCAGGGCATCGCGGACATCCAGTTCACCCGGTCCGCCGTAGAGGTACCTGTCATTGGGCTCTGGAAGGACGGGCACGACGGCGTTTTCATCACCCCCACACTGCGCCACGCTCTGGCCTGTGCCAACGCCGGTGCCCACATTGTGGCCATCGATGGAACCCGGCGGGAACGGCCGGACGGTCTCACCCTGGCGGAGACCATTGCCGGGATCCACGCAGAGTCCAATGCCCTGGTCATGGCGGACTGCGGATCCCTTGACGACGCTTTGGCTGCCGTTGCCGCTGGCACGGACGTAGTGGGAACTACGCTGGCGGGTTACACCGGAGAACGCCCCAAGACGGACGGGCCGGATCTGGAATTGATCGCCAGCATCGCAGCAAGCACAGTGGATGTACCGCTCATTGCCGAAGGCCGCATCCACACCCCCGCACAGGCCAGGGGCGCCCTCGACGCTGGCGCGTTCGCCGTCGTGGTTGGCACAGCGATCACCCACCCGGCCTCGATCACCAGCTGGTTTGACGCCGCCCTGCGCTAATACTTCACCTGTCCCCGCTGCTACGGCAGGGCTACAGTGGTGCCATGAGCGAGGTTAGAGAAGTTGACGTGATCGTTATTGGCGCCGGCGCCGTAGGTGAAAATGTGGCCGGACGCGTAGCTGCGGGCGGCCTCCAAACGGTTATTGTCGAGGCTGAGCTGGTGGGCGGAGAGTGCTCCTACTGGGCCTGCATGCCCTCCAAAGCCCTGATTCGGCCTGGTGCGGCGTTGCTGGCGGCCTCATCCGTGGCAGGCTCTCGCGAGGCGGTCACTGGCACACTGGATGTCCCTGCGGTGCTGGCCCGGCGGGATTCTTTCACGTCGCACTGGCAGGATGATGGCCAGGCCGAATGGGTGGCCAGCGCCGGCATAGAGCTAGTGCGAGGGCACAGCTGGATCACCGGCCCCAAGAGCGTAGAAATTGCCAAGATCGACGGCGGCACCGTCACGCTCACAGCCCGCCACGCCGTGGTGCTGGCCACGGGTTCCGTACCCACCCTGCCACCGTTGGAGGGCCTGGACGATATTGAGTTTTGGGGCACCCGAGAGGCCACGTCCACCTCAACCATTCCGGAATCCCTGCTGGTGCTCGGTGGGGGCGTGGCTGGCACCGAACTGGCTCAGGCCTTCGCCAGGCTCGGATCCGCCGTAACACTCATTGCC
>JABBNV010000200.1:4923-5248 GCA_019352125.1 Acidobacteriota bacterium
ACTGCTGGCCAGCTACCCCCGGCAAGCGACATCCCTGGTAGCCGCAGGGCTGCACGCGGACGGCGTCGAACTCAGGCTGCACACTAAAGTTGCGTCGGTGAACCGCACGAATGACGGGCAGGTAGCCCTCACACTCGAGGATGGCACCGTGCTTCACGCGCAGGAACTCTTGGTATCCACCGGGCGGCACCCGGCCCTCGAAGGCCTAGGACTCGAAAGCTTGGGTCTGGAGCCAAAAGAACTTACGACGGACACCTCCGGGCAAGTGCAGGGCCACGATTGGCTCTACTGTGTGGGCGACGCAGCGGGCAAAGTGTTGCTCACG
>JABBNV010000201.1:0-1453 GCA_019352125.1 Acidobacteriota bacterium
TCCAGGGCGAGGTTCATGATGAAAACTGCTGGGCCCTCGGCGGCTGCGCGGGTCGGCTACCAACTCCAGCAGTAATTTCAGGTCGAGGGCATCTAGATTGCTCATATTCTGCACTTTACCGCAGTTGATTGAATAGATATTGATCAAAATAGTCAATTTGGCGGCTGAAAACTTTCCCGGTGACTACAAAAGCGGATATTGGAAGGCACATAGGCCACCACGACGGGAACCCTGCACATGACCATCCTTGCTGAGTTGCGCATGCAGCCTCGCGTGCACGACGGCGTGCTGGCGCGAGGCTGGAACGCCTCCACGCGTAGCCGGCTCATCCTGGCCGGCATGGTGATCTTTACCCTCCTGGTGGGTGCAAACCTTGCCACGCCGCTGTATTCGCTCTTGCAGGTCCGGTTGGGGATTGGCAGTTTCGGCATTTCCGTGGCCTTTGCCAGCTACGTGTTCGCACTGGTGACGGGGCTACTTATCGCCGGGCACTGGTCAGATCACATTGGTAGGCGCGCTGCTCTGGTCATTGCCGTAGTGCTGGGATTGGCTGGCGGCCTCATTTTTGCCTCTGCAGATTCCCTGCTCACCCTTGCTGTGGGGCGTGTGCTGCAGGGCGCAGCCGTAGCGTTGGCCACGGGGGCTAGCTCAGCGGCATTGCGCGAGATGATGCCCACCAAGCCGGAATGGGCCTCTCGGTTCACGCTGCTCGCCACGTCCGGAGGCGTTGCTGCTGGACCGGTTATTGGTGGTGTGTTGTCCCTGTTGCCGGATCCCACCCGGATGCCGTTCTGGATTCATTCGGCAATCTTGGCCCTGCTACTGGTTCCGCTGTATTTTCTGGCCGCGCGGCCAGCCATCAAACCGGCCAACGGCTCGGCTCTGACCACCCTGCGGCCCCGCAAACCAGTGGTGGACAAGGAAGCCCGCGGGGCCTTCTGGTACGCCTCCACGGTGGGGTTTCTGAGTTTCTCTGTTTTTGGGTTCTGCCTCTCCTTGGCGCCTGGCTATTTGGCCCAGGCAGTGCACGCTGACTCCCGGCCGATCATCGGGTTGCTAGCCGCGCTCACCCTGGGTGCATCGGCCGGCAGTCAGTTGCTGAGCGTCCGTGGCCGCTTCCTTGCCCCCGTGGGACTCTCGGTGCTAGGCGTATCAGTTGTGTTGATTGCAGTCGGTGGGGCTACCGCTACTCCGTGGCTAGTGGTGCTGGCAAGCATCAGCGCCGGGGTAGGCCAGGGATTCGCTTTTCGAGTTGTCTTCAACTCCATTGCCAACAAAGTGGATCCAGCCCGGTATGCGCAGATGATTAGCGCGGTCTACGTCATTACCTATCTGGGATCTGCCATTCCAGTCCTGGGGTTAGGCCTGGCCGCCACATTCGTGGGCTTGAACGCAGCCACCATGTGGTTTTCCTTGCTGGCTGGGACAGGTGCCGCGGTGCTGGCGCTCATCG
>JABBNV010000201.1:1463-5231 GCA_019352125.1 Acidobacteriota bacterium
CCATCAGGGGGCCCCTATGGCCGGGAATGTGAGAAAACACCAAGGTAGTTTCGGTATGCCCAACGACGGGGTCTGTGGTGAGGTTGTCCAGCACCCAATCCCGCAGCACATCCGTATTGGCCACGGCAATATGCAAAAGGTAATCCACTGATCCGGAAACATGAAAGGTGGAGAGTACCTCGGGCAGCAACGGCACTGTAGAGGTAAACCGGTCAATCTCCACGCGGTCGTGGGCACGTAGCTGAACCGAGATGAGCGCTTGTACGGCACGGTTAATTGCCGCCAGGTTGAGCCGCGCGGAATAGCCTTCAATAGCGCCACGGTCCATCAAACTTCGCGTGCGCATCAGCGCGGTGGAAGGGGCAATTCCGACGGCGTCCGCTAGATCGCGATTAGTCATCCGAGCATCAGCCAACAACGCGTCGATGATGTGCCGATCCACCTCATCGAGTGGCTCGGCGTTACCGTGAAGCCGCGTGGACGTGCGGCCCTGCTTTGCGCTCGATGCCATAGTTAGCTCCCGGTGGTGAAAATATACCGGTTTGGCGCTAGTCCGGTCTTAGTGCTGGCAATACTAGCAACTCGCCGAATTATTGACCTACGAATCAGTAGAAATAAGTCCACTGTTGCTCAGTTGGCCTCCAGCAGTGCCCGAATAATGTTGGCCGCTGGCCCAGCCTGCGCTGTTCGCCATGACGTACCAGCCCAAAGGTTCAGGGAGTCTGCGTCATCATCCGCGGCGGCCTTGGCACGCAGGGGTGCCGTCAGGTGGTGCACCGTGGGGTAGGCAGTAGGAGCGTCTGGGTGTTCAGAGACAAACCGATTGACCAACGCCCGCGCGTTTTTCCCTGTAAAAGCTCGGGTGATGGCGGTGACGTTGAACCGCTGGTCCGCCAGAGCGTCCTTGTGGAGCTGGCGGGCGCCACTTTCAATTGACCGCACGAATGCGGTTCCCAACTGAGCCGCGATGGCCCCGGCGGCCAAAACTTCCCGCAGGCGGTTTGCCGTTCCAATGCCGCCAGCAGCTATCAAGGGCCGTGCCACCCCCGCTGCCCTGAGTTGGGTCATCAGTTCAATAACATCGGCGCTTTGCTGATGCGCTACGGGCGCGGGCAGGAACGCAGCGCTATGGCCACCGGCACTGTTGTGCTGCACCACCAAGGCGTCCACGCCCAGCCCCGCCGCTGCAGTAGCTTCAGCCGGGCTGGTTACCGTGGCCCACACTAGGCTGCCCGCGGCGTGCAGGGACCTTACTAGCCCGGCTTCTGGCAGCCCAAAAGTAAAGGACACTAGGGGAACTGGATCATCGATGAGTAGCTGAACTTTTTCAGACCAAAAATCCGTATCGTTCAGGAGCCCCGGGGAAAGTTCAGGCACACCCGCTCCCAGAAGCGCTGCGTCTTTCAGCAACCGTTCCCGGTACGCTTTTAGCTGCTCCGTCTCAACAACAGGTTCACCGGGAACAAAAACGTTGACGCCAAAATTCTGGCCAGTGTTTTTCACGGCGCTGCGAACCTGCTGAATCTCCGCGGCCATGGCGGCTGGCGTTTTGTACCCTGAAGCCAGAAAACCGATGGCGCCAGCCTGCGCCGCTGCAATAACCAGCGCAGGGGTAGACGTACCGCCAGCCATCGGTGCAACCACTAGTGGGGAGGAAATCATCGGGCTCCTTATCTAACATTCGCGGCGAAAGCGCCTCCACCTCGTAGTCTAGATGTGTGAACTATGCTGCCAATTCCGCCACCAGCCCTTCCGCAAGCCCCGCCAACGTCGTCGGACTCGATATTGGGGGAACTAAGACGCGCGGGATTCTGTGGCGAAACGGCCACGTGCAGGCGGATGCCACTGTGGGAAGTGCCAACGTACAAAATGTCACCGCGCAAGAGGCCAAGGTCAATCTGGATGAGCTGTTCGCGGCCTGGGATGTGAGCGACGTTGAGCTGGTGATTGCTGGTTCCGGCGGAATCGATACGGACGAGGACGCGGAGGCTCTGGCGCAACTGATCCGGCCATCCGTGTCTGGCGCACACGTGCAGGTTGTTCACGACACACGTCTCCTGTTGGCTGCCGGCGGGACTGATACTGGTGTCGCCGTGATTGCTGGAACTGGTTCTGCTGCCTGGGGAACCGATGGAACTCACAGTGCCAGAGCTGGCGGCTGGGGATACCTGCTGGGCGATGAGGGGAGCGGTTATTGGTATGGGCGCGAGGCGGTGCGGCATAGTCTGCACCGGATGAACCTGGGGCTGGAGGTTGATCAACTCACCTCGCTGCTGTTGGCCGCGTGCAAGTTGGACCAGCCGGGCGAATTGATCGCCGCGTTCCATGACCCGCAGAAATCTCGCCGCTACTGGGCGGGACTATCCACGGTGGTGTTTGAAGCGGCTGCCGCTGGGCACGAAGCATCCATAGCCATGATTGCCACCGGCGGCGCGGACCTTGCGGCGCTGGCCCACCAGTGCGCACATCAACTGAACACAGCTGGCCCCATTGTGCTGGGCGGTGGCGTTGGGATGCACCAGACCGCAGCACAGGAAGCCTTTCGTCAGGCTCTGGCCGCCCATGGTCTGATCGATGTGCGTGTACTGGCCCAGGATCCGATTTTTGGCGTCTTGCGACTGGCCGGCATCGCTTCCTAGACAGGCTGCCGCCGGGGAGCCGTGCTGCCGCGGACTATGAGCTGCGGCAGCGTTAGCTCCGGCACCGGGTGCGCCTTGGGGTGTTCAATCTGCCGGAGTAGATGAACCACCGCCCTCCGGCCCGTGTCCTCGAAGGATTGCCGGACGGTGGTGAGGGGAGGGGTGGAGTAGGCCGCCAGATCAATGTCATCAATGCCCACTACCGAAACATCCTCCGGCACTCGTCGCCCTAACTCTGCCAGCGCTCGCAGCACGCCGAATGCCATTTCATCGCTCGCCACCAGAATGGCTGTAACGTCAGGCATTCGCCCCAAAATTAGACCGTTTTTGTATCCCGATTCCGGGCTCCAATCGCCTACCAGCTCGGGGGGAACCTCTCGGCCGGAAGCTTCTAGCACGGTCCGCCATGCTGTCAATCGGCTGGCCGCATCGGACCACTCTGGCGGACCAGAGACTTGCCAGACAGTTTGATGCCCCAACTGCAGCAAATGTTCAGTGGCCAAACGGACGGCGGCCACCTGATTCACACCGACGATGTCCGTGGAAGTGGGGGAGGATGCGTCCGTGGAAACCATGGGGATCGGGCCAGCTAGCTCAGCAATAGCATCCGCCGCATTCAGTAGCGGTGCCGCCATGATCAGTCCATCCACGCCCTGCACCACTAGCCGATTCGCAGCGTCCTTGAGGCTGGGCACATTCAGGCCTGCAGCCGTCATGGAATTCACGGCGTAGCCAGCATCACGGGCGGCTAGATCGATGCCAAGAGCAAGGGTTGAACGAGAGTAATTATTGGTAGCCAGGGTGACGACGCCAATAGTGTGGCTGCGGCCCGTCACCAGAGCCCGCGCTGTGTTGTTGCGTCGATACCCCAGCTCTGCGACCTTGGCTAGAACCGCGGTGCGGGTGCTGTCCTGGACATGGGGATGCCCGCTAAGGACTCTGGAAACCGTTTGTGCTGAAACGCCTGCCGCGGCTGCCACATCCCGCATGGCCGGACCCCGTTGAAGTTCCTGCATGTAGACCCCTGAAATCGTAGTTTGTTACAACTGTAACAGTTGTAACATGCTGGGCGTGTCGTCACCATAGGCTGGTGAACTGCCCAAACTTGTTCTAGGGTAGTTATCGATAA
>JABBNV010000202.1 GCA_019352125.1 Acidobacteriota bacterium
GCGCACCATCGACGCCACCTGCCCGCTGGTCACCAAGGTGCACCGTGAGGCCGTCCGGTTCGCCAAGAGCGACTACGAGATTCTGCTGATTGGGCATCAGGGACATGAAGAAGTTGAGGGTACTTTTGGTGAGGCCCCGGAGCATACCCAGATTGTGAATGGTCCTGCCGAGGCGGAGCTGATTGAAGTGCGGGATCCGGATAAGTTGATCTGGCTGTCCCAGACAACGCTGAGTGTGGACGAGACCATGGACACCGTGCGCCGTTTGCGCGAGCGCTTCCCGAACTTGCAGGATCCGCCCAGCGACGATCTTTGCTACGCGACCTCCAACCGTCAAGCTGCGATCAAGAAGATTCCGCCGCAGGCCGAGCTGGTTATTGTGGTGGGCTCCGCGAACTCATCGAATTCGGTTCGACTGGTGGAAGTTGCTCTAGAATATGGCGCCAAAGCCGCCTACCGCGTGGACTTTGCCAATGAAGTGGATGAGTCCTGGTTCGAGGGCGTGAGCACTGTGGGCGTGACGAGTGGTGCGTCCGTTCCCGAGGTACTGGTGCAGGATGTGCTCCGGGTGGCAGCTGAGTACGGCTTCAACGATGTTGAAGAAGTGGTGACGGCGGAAGAAGACATTCTGTTCTCGCTCCCTAAGGAACTCCGGGCCACGTTGAAGGCCGCCGGCGATTCCAGCCGATCTTTGGGCGGACGCGGTTCACGTAACCAGTAGCTAGCTGTGTGCTGGCCGGATCGGCTTTCATTCTAGAAAGGTGGTGGGTCGGCGGTGATGGTTTTGGTGCGGCCGGTGGGTAGGGTGTGGGTGAAGTGGCCGGGGCTGGTTTGGATGGTGTGGTAGTGGCTGCCGGGGTTGTCTTTTTGGTGGTGGCAGTGTTTGCAGAGTGCGCCGAGGTTCCCGTGGTCCGTGGTACCCAGAATAGTGAGGTTTTCGCTCACAGTGGTGGGTCGGTTGTAGGGGATGGTGTGGTCGATATCGCAGTTGGTGGCTGGTTTGTCGCAGCCGATTCCGCGGCATGTTTGGTCCCTGGTGGTGACCCAGTCTTGGAGTGATTGCGGGGGTTTGTAGCGGGTTCTTCCGTAGGAGAGCTGTACCCCGGTTTCTGGGTCAGTGAGGATGCGCATCCATTGGGTGGCTTGGCCGGCTAGTTCTGCTGCCTGGTCGAAGGGGATGGGCCCGTAGCCGTCCAGGTGCCCGTACGTTCTAGGACGATCAAACCCACCAGGGACCGCAGTTTCTTTGTTTCCTGTGCCGCTACCAGTTTCACTGTCTGCTTCGTTGGCGGGTTCCGCGCTGGGCTCACTGCTGGCTTCGGTGGTGGCTTTGAGGAGGGTGAGGGCGGGGATGGTGATGAGGATTTTTGCCGGCGTCATGTTCCGGATCCCGGGTGCCAGCATCCCGGGCTCGTTACCGTGGGTTCCGGTGGGTTGGTCGCTGGTGTTGATGGTGGTGAACGCGTGGGCCAGGAGATCCATGAGGATATCGGCCCGGTAGTTCCCCAGGGACCGCGACGGCCTCCCTGTGCCATTGTCCACACCTGCCCCCGCCAACGCCCCTGCCCCGGCGCCAGTCCCTGCGCCAGTCCCTGTGCCTGTGTCTGTGCCGGGGGCGGGGTTGTCGGGGTTGTCGTTGTGTTGTTGGAGGTTCCGGGCCCATTGGTCGATGGTCGTGTATGCGGCGAGGGCTTCGACTGCGGGCAGGAACGCGCTGAGGTACGCCATCCCGTCGGTGGAGGGCGAGAAGGTCACGTTCCGGTACTGACGGACTTTCTTGTGCCGGTCCGTCAGGGTGGTGGGGTGAAGTTGTTCGGCGACCACGTTCGCGTAGCGTTGCAATTTTCTGGGGACCAGTCCACCGCCGAAGATCAGGATACGTTTCAGTACAGTTCCTTCTCCGATAGGCCAGTATTCGGGTGGGAGGTTCGTGAACCCGTCAGCGATCGCTTTGACGTGGTCGATGGTGAGTTGCCCGTGGGTCAGGGCTGCCATGGCTGCTGGCAGCCGGTTGACGAATAGGGCATTGGACCAGAGCAGGGTGTCCCCGGCGCAGTGAGTGATGTCCATACTCGCCGCGACTTCGGTGCCCGCGAACTTCCCTAATTCCCCGACAGCGGAGGACACTTTCACCCGCTCCTTCACCGGAAGCCCCGGTAGCGGGGCCGGGACACGGCCTGGCGTGTCCCGGTGGTAGGCATACCGGGTGGCGTCCTGACTGACCCGGGCGAACGTAGCAGAACTCATCCGGGATGTCAGGTTCGGATGAACACTAAGCATCGACCCCGGAGCAATCACCACACGCTCACGAGCAGTGTCGTCGTTGATGACGGCGATCGATCGCAGTGGGGCCGGGGTATTGGGGTCGTGCCGGTACGCGGCGAACTTCGCTAACGCACGTGCCCGTCGTCCTTGGACCCAGGCCATCATTTTCGTGGACGCGTCCACATAATCGAGAGCTTCCACATCCGTCAGCGCCAGACACCCCGAGGCGTAGGGATCAACCCTCTCCAAGGCCTCCGCGATGGCGGTGATGGTGGCGGTGGTGGTGACAGGGGAATAATCCTGCCCGGCACCCCGGTCAACGTTCCCCGCATGGGCACAGGAATCCGCCTCGACCTCATCAGCGGGGGCGGCACCGTGCCGGGCGAATGCCGTAATCGTGGCCAGGTCAGCGCAGAACTGCAGGGACCGGGCGAGTTCTTCAAAGAGGGCTTCCAACACCGAACCAATACGCAACCCGGCGGGCACCCGAGAGGCCGCATTGCCGTGGTTATTCGTTGTGACGGTCATCCTCAAACACCCCCTTACTCTCTAACAAGTATATTCCCGACAGCCGAATGAATCTAGGAAATACCTTCACCCTGTGGAAAAGCTTCGACTGACTCCTGGTGCCTGTCCGTGAGCTCCGGAGCCATCAAGGAACGCGGTGCAGACTCAACGGGTTGAGGTGCTGCTAGCTTGGCTGGGTCCAGTGCATTGAGCTTGCGCGCAGTGGGCAGAACCCTTGCCTCGAGGGAGCCGACCAGAGCGTTGTAGCGGTCCACGGAGGACTTCAGGGAGGAGCCGAGTTTGCCAACGTTGTCCCCCAGTGTGCCAAGTCGCTGATACAGCTCCGCGGATAGCTCAAAAAGTTCCTTGGCGCTGTCCGTGAGTACGTCTTGGCGCCAGCTAAAGGCGACTGCCTTGAGGACGGCCAGTAGCGTGATGGGGGAGGCCAGGACCACGTTCCGGGCCACAGCGTAGTCAAGCAAGGATGGATCGCTGGTGAGGGCAGAACTGAGGATCGACTCCACGGGAACGAAGCAGATCACCAGTTCTGGAGAGTTGGCTGCAGTCTGCCAGTACTTTTTGGAATTGAGGGCGTCCACATGTGTCTTCAGAGCCTTGGCATGCTGGGCCAGCAGGGCTGAGTTGTCCGTGGCTGCTGGACCTGCCCCGCCGTTCTCATGCGCCTGGAGAAACGCGCCCAGCGGAACCTTTGAGTCAACCACCATCTCCTTGCCGCCGGGCAACCGCACCACCATATCTGGCCGGTGGGTTCCATCGAGGGAAACCTGCTGTACCTGCTCACTGAAGTCAACGTGTGCCAGCATCCCGGCCGCCTCAACGACGCGGCGCAATTGCACCTCGCCCCAGGTGCCACGCGCGCTGTTGGACCGAAGCGCAGAAGCAAGCGAACGGGTGGTATCCAGGAGGGCAGCGTCGGTGACCCTGGCTTCTTTGAGCTGGGCTGTAAGCTGGCCAAACTGTTCCACACGGTCACGCTCCAACAGTGCAACCTGCCGCTGTACATCCGCCAATTTTTGTGCCACGGGGCTCAGCGCCTGAAGCACGGTGGAATCGGTTGCTTGCTGGGATGAGAGCTGTCGATTTTGGGCAGCGAGCAGCGTTCGCTCCGCGTCCGCCGCTGCCAAACGTGACGTTGCCACGCCTAGCCGGGATCCGACGTCGTCCATCTCCGCTTCCAAAGCCAGCGTCCGGCGTCGCTGTAGCCACCACATCAGCAAGCCGCCCAACACCAACCCGAGAAGCAGCGTCAGCAGCGCAAAAACGATCCCAAATCCATTCATGACCTCAGCTTCGCATGAACCACCGACACTGGGCCGGTAAGATTGACTACCGTGGCTCTAACTATTGGCATCGTCGGACTGCCCAACGTCGGCAAATCAACCCTGTTCAATGCGCTGACGCGCAATAACGTACTCGCTGCGAACTATCCGTTCGCCACGATCGAGCCGAACGTGGGTGTGGTAAACCTCCCGGATGCCCGTCTAGCTCAGCTGGCCACGGTTTTTGGGTCCGCGCGTTTGTTGCCGGCTACGGTCTCCTTTGTGGACATCGCGGGCATTGTGAAGGGTGCGTCGGAGGGTGAAGGACTGGGGAACCAGTTCCTGGCCAACATCCGCGAAGCCGAGGCCATTGCGCAGGTTATTCGCGTGTTTGATGATCCCGACGTGATTCACGTGGACGGCAAAGTTGACCCCCGCTCGGACATGGAAACCATTAATACTGAGCTCATCCTTGCGGACATGCAGACGGTGGAGAAGGCCATTCCGAGGCTGGAAAAGGCCGTCAAGCTCAAGCAAAAGGAGGCTGGCGAGCTCGCTGCTGTGCTCAAGGCCAAGGAAGTTCTTGAGCGCGGAGACACGATTTTTGCCTCTATTGCCAGTGACAAGCTGGAAATGGAGTACCTGCGGGAGCTTTCCCTGCTGACCGCCAAGCCGTTTATCTATGTTTTCAACGTCGACGACGCGGTGCTGGGCAGCCCTGAGCGCCAGGCGGAATTGCGTGAACTTGTGGCGCCCGCGGACGCTATTTTCCTCGATGCAAAGCTGGAAGCGGATCTGGTGGAGCTTTCCGAGGAGGAGGCACGCGAGATGCTGGAAATGAACGGGCAGGAAGAGTCCGGCATGGATCAGCTGGCCCGCGTTGGCTTCCACACCTTGGGCCTGCAGACGTACCTCACCGCTGGCCCGAAGGAAACGCGTGCCTGGACTATTCGCCAGGGTGACACGGCTCCCCAGGCTGCCGGCGTTATCCACTCTGACTTCCAACGCGGCTTCATCAAGGCCGAAGTTGTCCACTTCGATGACCTGATGGAGGCCGGATCCATGGCCGAGGCCAAGGCCCGGGGCAAGGTGCGGATCGAAGGCAAAGACTACGTGATGGCCGACGGCGACGTGGTGGAGTTCCGGTTTAACGTCTGATATAG
>JABBNV010000203.1 GCA_019352125.1 Acidobacteriota bacterium
TCGGTTCATAAACGCGTCGCGGCGAATGAGAGTGTTCCGCGACGCTGCAGCACAACGGGGACACAGCTGCCCCTCGCGGCCGTACGCGTTGAGGGACCGTTCAAAATAACCGGAGGCACCGTTGACGTTGACGTACAGGGAATCGAAACTGGTTCCGCCAGCAGCGAGGGCGGCAACCATCACCTCACGGACAGCATCAACCAGGCGGAGCACGTCCGACCTGCGGAGAGAATCAGTGGCTCTTGCAAAGTGAATCCGTGCGGCCCACAGCGCCTCGTCGGCGTAAATGTTGCCGATCCCCGAAATAAGCGTCTGATCCAAGAGCGCCCGCTTGATACCCGTGCGCCGCGCCCTGAGACGTCGGTAAAAGCCATCCACGGAGAATGCCTGATCCAAGGGATCGCGCCCAATGTGCGCAGCGTGCTCCGGAATCAGAGGCAGCGCAGTTTGGCCCAGGCCACCGGGCAGGCCATCGCTGGTGGGGATCAGTGGGTCGATGAACAGGCCACCAAAGATCCGTTGGTCCACAAATCTCAACTGCTCCGGAGCGATGTCAGAGGGCTCAAAGCTGAGCTGAACCTTCAGGTGCTTTTCGGCAACCCGGGCCGCATCCTGCATGAGCAACTGGCCACTCATGCCAAGGTGCGCCATCAACGCGAACTGTCCCCCGCCGTCGTCCGCCAATGCGCAGTCGCCCGCAGGAATTTGGTTCGCCAAATCCAACGGCATCCAGAGAAACTTCCCGCGCCGCACCACGTCCGAAATAACAGCATTGCGCAAGGTGGCGGAAAAGGACTCAGCACCGGCCACATGTCGGCGGGTAGAACGGGGGTCAAAGACCTCAACATTCGCGATCCGACGGCCCACCACCCAGCGGCTCAGCCCGCGGCGGACTACCTCAACTTCGGGCAGCTCAGGCATGGAGCACTACGCTGACGTGGCGGCAGGAGTATTAGCGTTGATGGCGTCCGGAGCCAAGTTGAATCGGTCGGAGAGGACCTTCCACGCGTCCGCGGCGGCCTCCTGCTCGGCTTCCTTCTTGGAATGGCCTGCGCCGGTGCCGTACGCCTCGCCGCCAATGATCAACGTTGCGGCGAAAATGCGTGCGTGATCCGGCCCAGAGCCCACCACGTCATAATAGGCGGCACCTAGATGCCTGCTAGCAGCAATTTCCTGGATGTTGGTTTTCCAGTCAGTTCCGGCGCCCAGAGCGGCCGCATCGGCCAACAGCGGTCCAATGAGACGCATCACCAGGTCCCGGGCCACGTCGATCCCGTTGCAAATATAGGTTGCACCAATGAGCGCTTCCATAGTGTCGGCAAGGATGGAGGACTTGTTTTTTCCGCCGGTGAGGCGCTCCCCTTGGCCCAGGAAAATAAACTCACCAATGTTCAATGAACGGGCGACGCCGGCCAGGGCTCGCGTGGAAACCACGGCGGAGCGACGCTTGGCAAGATCCCCTTCGGGAAGGTCCGGATTGTCGCGATACAACGCGTCCGTAATTGAATACCCCAAAATGGAGTCACCCAGAAACTCCAGGCGCTCATTGGTAGGTACCCCGCCATTCTCGTACGCATACGAGCGATGTGTCAGGGCAAGACGAAGCGTCTCGGTGTCGATATCGACACCGAGACGCTTCAATAATTCGTCTGCGGCAGGCACTGACGTCCTTAGACGTCAGCGACCTTGCGGCCCTTGTACTCCAAGTACAAGGCGGTACCGGCTGAGTCGGTAACAACCTTGGCCTGGTGCGGCAGGCTGTAGCTTACGCGGCCGTTTTCGATCGTCTTGACCAGGTTGGGCGCGGTGGCCTTCCACTGGGCGCGGCGGGCACGCGTATTGGCACGGGACATTTTCCGCTTGGGAACAGCCACGGCTGACTCTTTTCTCTCGTTGGGCTCCGGGGTTACCAGAACCTGCTTTTAGCTTGGTCTAACTGTCTTTGCCGGTTGAGTCTTGCAGTTTTGCAAGGGCTGCCCAGCGAGGGTCTAGGACCTCGTGGTGGTGCCCCGGCTCATCTGCAAGGTGCACTCCGCATTCGGAACACAATCCCTGGCAGTCTTCCCGGCACACCGGCTGGAATGGCAGTGCAGTTAGCACCACATCCCGCAACACCGGTTCAAGATCGATCAGATCGTGCTCAATCCAACGCTGCTCTACTTCTTCATCCTCTTCTACAACGACGCTGCCCTTGGGCGGCTCCTCGTAAAAGAAAAGCTCTTGCACATCAACTTCGAAGTCCTGCTCAAGGGGGTCCAGGCAGCGAGAACATTCACCATTTACCTTGGTGAACACGGTTCCCGATACCAAAATCCCTTCATGCACGGCCTCGAGACGCACATCCAGCTCCATAGTGGAACCTTCTCTGACGCCGATGAGGGGCACACCAAAATCCTTCGGTGCTGGTACATCTTCTTGCAGGAGGCGGCTACTGCCCGGGCTTCGAGAAAGATCCTTGACCGAAATAGTCAGGGGCGAAGCCGCGCTGATAGTGCCACCCATATTGCTCGCGCTAATGAGAACTCCTGTAGAACATGTGACCGACGTATTATCTTAGCCCGAAACGGCGTCCAATCCCAAACTGGCTACCACGTCCACCAGAGAGCCCGGGGCTCTGCTGGCCACCAAATATTCTACTGGGCGAAAGGCCTTTTCTCAGGCCGACTCGCGGGCCTGCAACTTTTTTAGTACTGAGCCCGGCACGTAACGTGAGACGTCCCCACCCAAATCAAATACTTCCTTGATCATGGTCGAGGAAAGGTGGATGTAGCTGGCCTCCCCCGGGACGAACACGGTTTCCACGCCGGTCAGTTGACGGTTCATAGTGGCCATGGGCAGTTCGTAATCAAAATCTGAGGATGAGCGCAGGCCTTTGACAATGGCGGAGGCTCCCCGGTTGTGGCAATATTCCGCCAGCAGGCCCTGCCCCATCGGTTCAACCACAATGCCGCGCAGAGCAGAGAAACTGTGTCGCGCCATTTCAAGACGCTCCTCGAGGGAGAATCTGTACGACTTGGAATAGTTGGTGGACACGGCAACAATGACTTCATCAAACAAGGATGAAGCCCTAGCAATGACCTCAAGGTGGCCATTGTGTATAGGGTCGAAGGAACCGGGGCAAACCGCGCGCTGCATACGGTGAATCTAATGCATGGACTCTTCGAAAGGTAAATACAATGAAGAATTTCTCTTTGGCTGGAGCCGTCGCGCTGATTACGGGCGCCGGAATGGGTATGGGCCGGCTGTACGCACTGCGGGCGGCGTCCGAAGGTGCAAGGGCCGTCATCCTCTGGGACATCAATGAAAGCACACTGGGTGAAGTGGCCGCGGAAGTCAGGGCCCTCGGCGCCCAGGCAGTCACAGCAGTTGTTAACGTGGCAGACCCGGATCAGGTCATAGCAGCTGCCAGCGCGGCTGAGACTGAGTTCGGAGCAGTCGACCTGCTGGTCAACAATGCTGGGATTGTGCGCGGTGGCCCCTTCTGGGCTCATGATCCGCAGCGGGACATCGCCAGCACCATGAACATTAATGCGCTGGCGCCGATGTACGTGACGCGCGCATTGCTGCCCGCGATGATGGCTGATTCCACCAAGGAACGGCGCATTCTCAACATCGCTTCGGCGGCTGGGACGTTGTCCAACCCCAATATGAGCGTTTACGCCGCCTCCAAGTGGGCCGTCATTGGCTGGAGCGATTCCTTGCGATTGGAACTCAAGCACCAGGGTCACGCCAATATTGCTGTGACCACGTTCTGCCCAAGTTACGTGAGTACGGGAATGTTCGACGGCGTCAAAGCCCCGTTGCTGACACCGCTTCTTACCCCGGAGGTAGCTGTGAACAGGGCATGGCGTGCCATGCTGGCCGGCCAACCCCAACGCCTCACACCGTGGCCCGCGGGGCTAGCCAAGGGCCTGCGCGGCGTTCTGCCAACCAACGCCTGGGACTTCATTGCTGGCAACATCTTCAAGGTGTACTCCTCCATGGACGAGTTCAGAGGCCGGGGAACGTCCATTGCCGCGAACTCCAGCGCGGCCCCCGCCAAGGCCGGCGCAAACTCGGGCGCGGCCAAATGACACCTGCCACACCGTGGCAACGCACCGCCGTCGGCGCCAATTTGCTTGGCCCTGACGGCGCCCTTGGGGTGACGATTTTTGAGGAAATTACTGCCTTGGCTGGAGCCACCGGAGCCATCAACCTGGGCCAAGGCTTTCCGGACGAGGACGGGCCCGCTGTCATCACGGAGGCGGCGCGCGAAGCTATTGCTCAAGGTGCTAATCAGTATGCTCCGGGTGCCGGGCTGGCCGTGCTGCGCGAAGCAATCTCAGCACATCAGCGGCGGTTCTATGGTCTGTCCGTGGATCCGGCGACTCAGGTGACGGTCACTACAGGCGCCACGGAAGCCATAGCGAGTGCCCTGCTGGCCTTCTGCGGCCCCGATGATGAAGTACTGACCTTTGAGCCGTTTTACGATTCGTACGGAGCCATCATTGGGCTCACTGGCGCCAGACATGTCACGGTGGCATTGCATGCGCCGAACTTCCAACCGGATATGGCAGAGCTTGAGGCAGCGTTCTCTTCGCGCACCAAGGTGGTGCTGATCAATAATCCGCACAACCCCACGGGAGCAATGTTTTCAGCAGAGACGTTGCAACGCGTGGTGGAACTAGCGGCGCGGTACAACGCCACCATCGTCACCGATGAGGTCTATGAGCACCTCACTTTTGGGGACCGTCATATTCCCATCGCTACCCTCCCCGGCGCATGGGAGCGCACGCTGACCATTTCTTCAGCGGGAAAGACCTTCTCGCTAACAGGGTGGAAGATCGGTTGGCTGAGCGGTCCGGAAAAACTAGTAGCTGCGGCTCGGACAGTCAAACAGTTCCTGACCTATTCCTCGGGCTCCCCATTCCAGGCTGCCATCGCTCTGGGGTTGGGGTTGGATGATGAGTACTATGCGGGCATTGCGGCAACCCTGCAAGCCAAACGGGATCTCCTCTCCACTGGTCTCCAGGCGGCCGGGCTGAGGGTCCTTCCCTCCGCTGGGACCTACTTCATCACTACCGATACGTCCGCACTAGGAATCACTGATGCCACTGCCCTTGCCAGGCGGCTCCCCGAGTTGGCGGGCGTGGCCGCCATTCCCGTGGGAGTGTTTTGTCAGCCGGGCCATGAGGGGCCATATAAGTCACTCCTCAGGTTTGCGTTCTGTA
>JABBNV010000204.1:0-1381 GCA_019352125.1 Acidobacteriota bacterium
GCAGCCGCCAAGGAGCCCAACCCTTCTGCGGCCTTGCAGCCGTACGCGGTGAAGGTGATGGCGGATGCACCGGCGGATTTTGTGACCATCATGGCCCCGGACCGAACCCGTTGGACCCACAAATTCCCGGACGAAATTGGCAAGGCTTACATTGGCACGGTGGCGCCCGCATTAGCTGGTAAGACGTTCACCGAAACCACGGCGGGCACGTTAGGACCGTCAATACGTACGATTGTGCCGGTGAAAGACGCAGACGGCACAGTCCGCGCTATGGTGGCCGCGGGCGTCACCGTAACTACTGTAGATATTGCCCTCAACGCCCGCTTGCCGGAGATTCTTGGTATTGCTTTGGTGCTGCTGGTGGGTGGATTCATTGGGGCGTGGCTCCTGGGCAGGTATCTGCGCCGCGTCACGTTTGGCCGCGGGCCGGAGGAGCTTGGCCGGCTATTTGCCTATTATCAGGCCGCTATTCATTCCTCCCGGGACGGCCTGCTCCTGGTGGATGACGGGCGCGTGGCCGTGTACAACGATGTAGCTGCCACACTTCTGGGTCTACCAGCCAAGCCGCCCGCCATGCCGCCGAAAGTGAGCGAGCTCCAGATACCGGAGGACGTGGCCCAACTTCTACTGGCAGGGACACCTGTGCGCGACCAGCTGGTCGCCGTCGGGGCCCGCGTGATTGTGCTCAGCCAGGAGGACGCCTCAGTGCCACGAACCCGCAAAGGCGTCAACCGCCGTCATACTACGGTTGCCACCATTGCGGACCACACGGAGTTGATGACTCTTGGCGATGAATTGCAGGCAACCCGCACGCTGGCTCTGGCGCTGAGATCGCAAACTCACGAGCATGCCAATCGAATTCACACCTTGGTCTCCCTGATCGAGATGGGCCGGACGGACGATGCTTTGGATCTGGCCACTGCGGATGTTCAGCTGGGGCAACAACTGACGGATAATGTGGTCGGTTCCGTGGCTGAGCCCGTGCTGGCCGCACTGCTGATGGGGAAGACGGCGCAGGCCAGGGAACGGGGCGTGGATCTGCGGATTGTGACGGCAGGAACGGACCTGAGTGTGGGGCTGCCCGCCCACCAGTTGGTGACCATCGTGGGAAACCTCATAGACAATGCACTGGATGCGGCCGCGGGGGGCTCCAATGGCTGGGTGGAAGTATCGCTTTACGGCGCCGATGGGTGGCTGAATGTGCAGGTACGCGATAGCGGCTCGGGGGCACGTGATCTGGCCCAATTGACCCAGCCTGGCTACACCACCAAGCCGTCGTCTGGCTGGGGCCGGGGACTAGGCTTGGCCTTGGTCCAGCAGCACGTTGAGTCGTTGGGCGGTACGCTCACACTTAGCCCGGATCACGACGGCGGCGCATGTT
>JABBNV010000204.1:1391-5191 GCA_019352125.1 Acidobacteriota bacterium
CGGTGCGCTTGCCGCTGCCTGGGCTGGCATTGCCCGCGCCGTCTAGTGCAGCACCGCATTCAGAAGCTCAACGAGGAGACTCCGATCATGACCGATGACGCTACGCTGATCCGAGTCCTGGTGGTTGACGATGAACCAATCGCAGCAGACGCCCACGCTCATTACGTCCAACGGTGCCCCGGCTTCGAGCTTGTCGGCACAGCAGGCACCGCGGCTGAAGGCGTGCGGCTCTTGCGGGAGGCGGCGGCCGCCGGAAGCCCGGTTGACTTGCTGTTACTGGATATGAACCTGCCGGATCTGAACGGGCTGGATTTGAGCCGCCGTCTACGCTCCGCCGGAATTACCGTGGACATCATGGCCATCACTGCTGTGCGTGAATTGGACGTTATTCGACAGGCAATTTCCGGCGGCGTGGTGGCCTATCTGATCAAGCCATTTCGGTTCGCTGCCCTGGCTGACAAGCTTGAGAATTACCGTTCGTTTCGCCAACAGCTTGAGCCGCTGGGCCCTTCCCCTTCCCAGCATGACGTTGATCAGGCACTGGCCAGCCTGCGTTCCCCTGGCGTTCCCACGCTTCCCAAGGGCCTCTCCGCGGATTCGCTCAGTGCGGTGGCCCGGCTGCTACGCGAGGGCTCCACTCCCCTGTCCGCCACCGAAGTCAGTGAGCTGTTGCCCATGTCCCGCGTGAGTGCCCGGCGATATTTGGAACAACTGCAGAGCCAGGGCCAGGTGCTCCGGAGCCCCCGTTATGGCACGCCGGGACGGCCCGAAAATGAATACAGCTGGCGGAGCAACTAGCCCGGAAAAATCCCCGCGACGGGACTAGGGTGAGCCCGCAACCGCTACGCCAAGCTACCCTCGCTATACTCAAGCTAGTGAGCTCCAAATCCTCTACGCCCGCCAGTGCGGCCAAGCCTGCCAAAAATGCCGAGCCAATCTTGGCTGCGGCCAACAAACTGCGAGCGGGCTACGGGAGTGCCGCCGTCTGTGGGGAAGTCTCCTTTGCCCTGCGCCCCCGGCAAGCGTTGGCCCTGATTGGGCCCAATGGCGCTGGAAAGTCCACGGTACTCAAGACCGTTGTAGGGGCCTTGGCTCCGGTGGCTGGGACGTGCACGGTATTTGGTGCCGAGCCAGATGACCGCAGCCTAACCTTTCGGCGAGACGTCGCCGTCGTCCTTGATGAAGATGCTTTCTTTCCCAGCCTCACTGTCAGTGAGCATCTGGCTATCATTGCCGCGGGGCACGGTGTAGAGGACGTGGCTGCCGCTATTGAGAACGAACTCGAGTTTTTTGGGTTGGCACGCGAAGGTGATTCGTTGCCACACAGCCTCTCCAGCGGCCAACGACGACGCCTCCTGCTGGCCGCCGCGTTTGTGCGGCCGAAGAAGTTGCTGGTTCTGGACGAGCCGGAACAACGGCTGGACACCACCATGCGAGCGCAGTTGGCAGACCGGCTCAGTGCCGAGGTTGCTGGGGGCATTGGGTTGCTGCTGGTGACGCACGATCCGGCCTTCCTGCTGGCATCTGCCACCGCAGCTCTGAGTATTTCTGACACCGTTCAGTCGCTCAAACCGGCCGCCGCCGCCGCCGCAATTTCCGCCGCAGACCCGATGGCGGGCTGACGTGGCACTCACCTCCGCCGAAGTTCGCCGCTACACGACTCGCGCTGGCCTGTCCCGCACCGAGGGCGGCACCATGGCCCTGATCAGCGAGGTCTACAACACCGTCTTCGCAGCGCTAGTGCTGGTGGTCATGGCTGGGGCCATTGTGATCAATCTGCGTGCTTCCATGGGAAGCGGCAGTATTTCCCTCAACGGCTCCGCATTGACTGCCTCACACCCAGGTATTTCAGCGCTCGACGCCGGCGCCACCTTAATGCTGACATTGGCCGCAGCGCTGATGAGCGTCGAGGCCAGCGTTGGCCCGGTAATCATGACGCGACCGCAAACAGTGTGGTGGCTGGGTCTGCCCTTGGACCGACGAGGATTCATACAACCTGGATTTCTTCGGTCCATGGTGTGGCCCCTAGCCGGAGCGGTGCTAGTCACTGTTCCCTTGGCCCTCGGCGCCGTTGACCCCACGGCCTTTGGCAGCAGCGGCGGTTCGGTAGGTTCCGTCGCGGCCGCCGTTGGCACGTCCATTGGCCTGGCGTTGTGCATCTACGGCGTCGCCACATTGGCACAAATTCGCGGCAAGAGTTCCTTGGTGCGTTCGGTGGCTGGAACAGCCATGATTGCCGCTCCCCTGCTGCTGGCCGCCGATGCACTGCTTGCCGCGTCGGGAACAAAAATCCCCTGGACCTGGCCACTCTACCTGCCGACTGGCTGGCCACTGCTGGCCGCCTCCGGCGCGGTGTGGCCACTGTTGGTAGCGCTTCTTGGCATCGCGGCGCTCTGGCTGGCCTTTAGGCAACTGCCCGCTCTCACCACCAACGCACTCAAGGACAGTGCAGCAACGGGTAGCCATGTGGCTGGCTCGGTGCTGTCCATGGACTCTACCGAACTGTCTCGAGCTCTAAGTTCCGCCGATGGCTCGCACTCCCGGGCTGGCAAGTCCCTGTTGCCGCGCAGAGGCATGTCCCCCGCCGCAGCCCTGCTGCGGAGCCAGCTCATTTTAATCCTGCGCAATCGCAGCGGCCTGGCTCGGGCAGTAGTTCTGGCTACGGTGCCCGGAATCGTGGCGTCCGTGCAGGCGCTAAGCGCACCCGGACTCGTGGCCGTCGTCATCCTCTTCTGTGCGTATTTTGCGGCTTCCGCGCTGGCCAGTGTGGCTAAGCAGTCCGCAGGCAACCCCAGCCTGAATTCGTTGCTTCCTCTCGACGAAAAGTTGGTGCATCGGCTGCACTGGGTATGGCCTGCTGCGGGCATGACCCTGTGGATGGCACTGATGTCCATTCTGATGGTGATCCTGGCCGGCGGCTCATGGCTGCTGGTTCCCCTGGCCATCTGCGCTGGTCCCGGAGTCGCGGCCGCCGCCATCCGCGCCGCTTACCGTCCAGCACCGGATTGGACCATGCCAGCCATTTCATCGGCCATGGGCCCCATTCCAACCGGCGCTATCCGCGGCCTGATCGCCGGGCCGGACGCTGCACTGATCGCCCTTCTACCGCTGGGAATCTGCATGCTGGCTGGCGGCGTTCCCAACATCGCGTTCCCCCTAGCTCTGATTCTCAGCACCCTGATGTACCTCTGGGGCTGCCGAGTCCGGAAACGCCCCGGCGCCTAGCCCCTTACCACGGACCACGCGCGCACTTTTCACACGCAAACGGACCTATCCCCCTGGCACGGCCGGGTGATATGTCCGTTTGCGTGTGTTTTGCGGGGATGCACCCCGCGTATACATTAGACCTCCATTTTGCATAGAAACTTGGGATTATTGCCCATAGCGTATACATTGAAGCTATGCGAGTGTCCGAGCGTGTCTACCTGTCCTTGCGGGAAGACATCATTGAGTGGCGACTCATCCCCGGCACTGTGCTGGGCGAGGTTGAGCAGTCTGAACGGCTGGGCGTCTCGCGTACTCCCGTCCGGGAAGCTCTCTCCCGCGGAAGTACCGAGGTCTTCAGCGAGTTGGCCGCAAAGTTGCGCGCGGCCGCAACACTGCCGGACGACGGCGACCCCTCCCGCCGTGCGTACTACGCGCTGGTTGAGCAGTTGGATGCGCAGATTGACGCGGCGTGCGGGAATTCCTATTTAGCTCAGGCGCTAAGCCAGCTGCGGGTTCACTTGGTGCGCGTCCGCAGGCTGGCTCGCGATCACCCTCACAGACTCTCCGCGGCCGCTCTGGAGCATGCCACGATT
>JABBNV010000205.1:0-1738 GCA_019352125.1 Acidobacteriota bacterium
GCTTGAGCAAGTCCTACGGCTCCCTTGAAATCTTCACCGATGTGGACCTGGCCATTGACCGTGGTTCCAAGGTAGTCATCCTAGGCCTCAACGGTGCTGGAAAGACGACGCTGCTGCGCATGCTGGCAGGCGTTGACAAGCCGGACACCGGGGAGATCATTCCTGGCCATGGCCTCAAGGTGGGCTACTACGCTCAGGAACACGAAACCTTGGATACGTCCAGAACAGTGCTGGAAAACATGAAGTCCTCGGCACCGGACATGCAAGACGCAGAGGTCCGAGGGATTCTGGGCTCGTTCTTGTTCTCCGGCGATGACGTGGACAAGCCGGCCGGGGTGCTCTCTGGTGGAGAGAAGACGCGGTTGGCCCTGGCAACAATTGTTGCCTCTAGCGCCAACGTGCTGCTGCTGGACGAACCAACCAACAACCTGGACCCGGCCAGCCGCGCTGAAATTCTGGGTGCGCTGCGTAACTACAGCGGCGCCGTCGTTCTGGTGAGCCACGATGAAGGCGCAGTGGAGGCACTTAATCCGGAGCGAGTAGTCTTGCTCCCTGATGGTGTGGAAGACCTCTGGAATGAGGACTACTTGGACCTGATCACGCTGGCCTAACGAGGCGCTAAAACCCCTGCGCGTCCAGCAGCGCGTCTTCCTCTTCTTCGGCGGAGGCGCGTTTTCCGGGCTTGCGTGGGCGGGGCGGAGCGCTGTATTGGAAGTGGGAGCCTCTACCCAATACCTCGTCCTGGTTTTCACCGTTTTCGGCCTCTAGCGCAGCCCACTCATCCGCACGAGCTTGTTGCCGTGCAGCGTATCCGTACCCCACGAAGAACAGCACTCCGAACGCAAACCACTGCATCATATAACTGAGGTGCGTGCCGTCATCCGTTGCTGGCGGGAGGAACGCAGGTAGGATGGTCGCTGCTGCTGGGGATTCGGTGATCAGTTGGCCATAGGAACCGGTCAACACCGGGTATCCCAGCTGCTTCTGGTAGGTCCCCAGATCAATGGACGCTAGTTGGCCCGCAGGTGCGCCGCGGTCCAAGGTAGGCTCAGCTGGCCGCAGCCTCGCGGTGACGGTAACCGTGCCGCTAGCGGGAGCGGGAATTGAATCCGGGTGTCCCGGGTTCTTGTCTCCAATGGGTAGGTATCCGCGGTCGATGATCACTGTCTGACCGTCTTGGAGTTTGAGCGGAACCAGAAGTTCATAGCCTGGCTGCCCATTGAAAGTGCGGTTACGAACCACTCGCTCTCCGGCTACATCGTAGGTACCCACCAGCGATACTGGCTTCCATTCATGGGCTGGATTCAACTTTTCAAAATCTGCTTGGGCCTGACTGAAAGTCAGTGGCTGAGCAGAATAGTTCCGGTTGATTTTTGCTGTCTGTGCGTCTACTTCGGCTTTCCGGCCCATCTGCCAGAGGCCTAGGCCCACGCAGGTGGTGGCAAAAATGGCGGCCAACAGTAGGTAGCCTAACCATTTTCCGGTGAGCAGGAACTTGTAGGCGCGCATTAGCCCTCCCTGGTGGGGTCGAGCAATTCGATAGCCTTGGTCTCGCGCCACAAGGAACGCGTCCGGAGGTAATCTTCTAGCCACTCGCGGTGTTCGTCGCAGGCGAGCCACACCTTGCGCCGTTCTGGTGTGTGAATCTTGGGGTTGTTCCAAAGAAGTGCGGTGGTGGCGGTGGTACGGCAACCTTTACGTGAGCACTTCTGCTCTTCCACTGGGGCAGTATCGCCCA
>JABBNV010000205.1:1748-5190 GCA_019352125.1 Acidobacteriota bacterium
CCCAACATGTCCGCGAGGCTCATTCGACGCCGTCGCCCGCTTTGTCAGCCTCAGTGTGGTCACCAATAACTTCCCCGGGGATCACATCGTGATAGTCAGGTGCCGCTGTTGCGGAACTTGATGCCGCGGGAGATTCTGGTGCGTCGAGCTCGGCGTGCGGAGCATGATCCAGCAAGGCATTGGCATGTTCGTTCGTGGTGTCGCTACCGCCATTGGCGATAACGACGGCAAACCACGGGATAAATACGGCTCCGATGATGGCAAGGATCTTAAACCATCCGTCCAGCACGAAGAGCATGCCAAAGCACACCAATCGAATCCCCATGGCCACGGCATACTTGATCATTCGCCCGCGCATCTCGTCACTGTGCGCTGTACTGGCGTCGGTGATGTTGTGGACACTCGCGGCGTCCGTGCTGCCAGCCATAGCTGGCTTCCTTACGTTGTTCTTCATCACTCTCCAAAGGCCCGTATCTATTGTGTCACCATGGCGCGGCGAGGAGAAACTCAACCTTCGAAAAGTGAGCCTGCGCCTGCTCGTTGCCGGGCACCGGATAAGATTGGCGGCGAAACTATTTTGGAGGACATGCATGAGCTCGAATAATGGCGTCTCAACGGGGCGAAGCGTATTAATCACCGGTGGCAACCGAGGAATCGGGCTCGCCATAGCCAAGGCCTTCGCTGAGAACGGAGACAAAGTAGCGGTGACGTACCGCAGCGGAGCTGAGCTCCCAGCAGGGATTCTCGGTGTCAAGGCTGACGTTACCGATCCGGCCTCCGTGGATGCCGCCTTCACCGAGGTTGAAGCCATGAACGGGCCGGTAGAAGTACTCATCGCCAACGCAGGGATCACCAAGGACACCCTGCTGCTTCGGATGAGTGAGGAAGACTTCACCTCCGTGATTGACACTAATCTCACCGGTGCATTCAGAGTCATCAAGCGGGCCTCTCGAGGAATGATCAAACTCCGTAAGGGGCGAATTGTCCTCATCTCGTCGGTTTCGGGTCTCTACGGTGCGCCAGGTCAGATCAACTACGCAGCGTCCAAGGCTGGGCTGATCGGCATCGCACGGTCACTGACCCGTGAGCTCGGCTCCCGCGGGATTACCGCTAACGTGGTGGCCCCTGGCTTTATCAACACTGATATGACTGCGGAATTGCCGGAGGCCACGCAAAAGCAGTACCTTGCCAGCGTTCCTGCTGGCCGTTTTGCTGAGGCTGATGAAGTAGCCCGCGTAGTCCGCTGGGTAGCCAGCGACGAAGCCGCCTACATTTCTGGCGCCGTCATCCCTGTGGATGGCGGGCTCGGAATGGGTCACTAACTGCAGCCGCAATAGCCAGAAATTTTCAATCTCAGCGAAAGGACTCACATGGGTCAGCTAGAAAACAAGACAGCCATTGTTACCGGATCCTCACGCGGGATTGGGGCCGAAGTTGCGAAAATTCTGGCCGGTGAGGGTGCCGCCGTCGTCGTCAACTATCGGCAGAAGGCTCCACGGGCCAACAAGGTGGTTAGTGAGATTGAAGCTGCTGGCGGTCGCGCAGTTGCCGTGGGAGCGGATCTCACCACCCAGGAGGGCGTCCAAGCCCTGGTCAGCTCCGCGATGGAGAACTTTGGTTCGCTGGATGTCTTGGTCCTCAACGCCTCCGGTGGCATGGAAACAGGAGTGGCGGAGGACTACGCACTGAAGCTCAACCGTGACGCACAGGTCAACATGTTGAACTCTGCCGTGGCCGTCATGCCGGAAGGCTCTCGCGTGGTGTTCGTCACCAGCCACCAGGCACACTTTATTGACAGCGTCCCCACGATGGATGACTACTTGCCGGTGGCACGCAGCAAGCGTGCGGGCGAAGACGCGTTGCGGGAATTCATCCCGAAACTGACAGAGATGGGCATCTCGCTGGTGGTTGTTTCGGGGGACATGATTGAAGGAACGGTCACGGCAACTCTGCTGGATCGGGCCAACCCCGGCGCCATTGAGGCGCGACGGCAGGAGGCCGGAAAGCTTTACTCCGTAGCTGAGTTTGCTGCCGAAGTGGCCAAGATGGCGACGGCGGACGTGGAGACCGGGCATACCGAGTACGTCGGTGGCGAGGACTACTTCGCTACACGCCAGTAGAGCGCAGTTCTGGGGGTCATCGGCTGCCGGAGCCTAAACGTTACAGGCCAGCGATGAATTGCACCGCATCCAAATAGGGGATGCTGACTTCCGCATCCGCAACTTCTCGTAGCGCGGCCTTGGCATTGAACGCAATGCCAAGGCCCGCTGCCGTTAACATGTCCAGATCATTGGCGCCGTCACCCACAGCTACCGTGTGCTCCACGGGGACTAGCGATGCAGCGCTCCAACGGCGCAAGGCTGATGCTTTGGCCGCGCGGTCTATGACGGGGCCCACCACCTTGCCGGTAAGTTTGCCGTCAAGAATTTCCAGCTCATTCGCCAACGAATAGTCCAGCGGCAGGGACTGTGCCAGCGGTGCCAGCACCTGACTAAAGCCACCGGAAACGGCTGCCACCACATGACCGTTCGCGCGGGCATTGATAATCAGGTTCGCTGCCCCTGGCGTGAGCAATACTGCGGCACTCACGGCCTCCAATACTGACGCATCGAGCCCAGCCAACGTTGCCACCCGGGTGTGCAGGCTTTGCGCGAAATCCAGCTCACCACGCATCGCTGCGGCAGTGACGGCGGCTACCTCGGCTTCCTTGCCTGCATGCGCTGCCAATAACTCAATCACTTCCTGCTGAATGAGTGTTGAATCCACATCCATGATCAGTAGCTTGCGGCGGGCATTGCGGAGCTCTTGGTCCACAATCGCCGTCGTGGCCACGCCAGCGCTGGCCAGCGCGGCACGCAAGGGGGTTGCCGCTTCCGGATCAAGGTGGAGCTCCATGGCATGGACTGCAAACGGTACGTCTTGAAGCCCATGGTGCTCCAACACCCGTGCGCCGTTTTCGGCAAGGACCTGCTGCACAGCGTCAACGTCTGAAACGGAAAGTTGGAGTCCGTGTGTGACGGCCGAAAAATTCGCTTTCATGGCCTCAATTCTAGTCAGGCCAGCGCGGGCGGAGTGGCGGTTAGCGTCCAGCCTAGGTAGTGCCCTAATGTCTAAAGTTATGAGCGAAGTTCTTTCATTGACCGGGGTTGGCGTCGATAGGGCGGGGAAGACCCTCCTGAACAACATCGACTGGCGTGTCAACGAAGGCGAGCGTTGGGTGATTCTGGGCCCCAACGGTGCAGGAAAGACCACTCTGCTGCAAGTTGCTGGGGCACGCATGCACCCCACCCGGGGTACGGCCACTATTTTGGACGAAACCCTGGGCAAGGTGGACGTATTTGAACTGCGTCCCCGCATCGGGCTGGCATCTGCGGCCCTGGCCAAGCAGATCCCGGAGCACGAAAAGGTACTCAACGTAGTGGTGACCGCTGCCTATGGCGTG
>JABBNV010000005.1:0-2090 GCA_019352125.1 Acidobacteriota bacterium
TTGCCCTAGCTTAGCCGCTGCTCCTTACCAACACCCGAAGTCAACCAATCGCAACCAGCGCCAGAGACCAACGGTCATCCACTGATTCACCTTGGCTGCCGGCGGCCAAGGTGAATCAGCGCAAATTAATGATGTTTTGTTGGTCCATGGTGCGGTCGTGCTGGCGGCGGATAGCTTCAATGCGCTGCTCATCAATGGGTGTGAAGAATATTCTGCGCAACTGGTTCAGGGGAGCTTTACGATTCATTGTTATCACCTCCTCGAAGGGAATTACTGTTGTTTATTGATGATTTTTTGGCGCAACAAATAAGGACTATGAAATTCATAAATTTCCAAATTTGGGCATAAAATGGCGCGAAATTATTTATGCTGGAAATGACGGAAGGAAACACCATGCACGGCTGTAGTGACGGTGTGGCAAAGACGCCCCTGTACCTGGCAGTGATGCTGGCTAAGCGGGGCGTTGTGCGAGACCTCACCTAACGGTGGCTTCTTCTGACGGTGCCGACTTGCTCTAGGAGAATCGTCCTAGACCATAAGGCGGGCGCGACGAGAATTGGCCACGGTGCGATCAAAATCGCCAGTGAGAATATCCATACCGTGTGTGCCGGTGGCTGTTGGATTAATCATTGCGTGGCCTCCTTTTCTCTAGTGCGCGTACGGCCGAGCAGAAACGCTCTGGCCTAGCTATTAAGCTACCTCATGAATTGCTATAAAATCCAGTAATTCATGAAAATAATTCAAAAATGTTTCTAGAGGCCCCATTGTTCAATGGCAGGGGTGCGTTTATCCCAGCCCAGCGTGCACACTTTGGCGGTCCCCAGCACAAAGTGCCGGCCCTCCACAGGGGCCAGCTCCAACCAGCGCGCAGCAACGATGCGGAGGAAGTGCCCATGAGCTACCAGCAGTACATTTCTGGCCGTATCGCCATCCTCCATGGGTGCGAGGACTCGGGCAATAATCTGATCGGCCCGTGCAGCTACCTGATCCAACGTCTCGCCGTTGGGTACTCCATCACTCCAGATCAGGTAAGAAGGGTTGTCGCGGCGAATATCCGCGCTGTTGATGCCCTCGTAGTCTCCGTAGTCCCACTCGTGAGCAAGAGGTTCCACCTCCGCGTTGGGGAACCCGGCCAGTTCTGCTGTGCGCCTGGCTCGCTGGAGCGGAGAGGTGAGCACCAGATCAAACTTCACATCCGCCAGTGCTGGCTTTGCAGAAGCTGCCTGTTCCTCACCCAGGTCAGTCAAGCGGAGGTCAGTCAGGCCCGTGTATTGGCCACTCCGCGACCAGAGAGTCTCCCCGTGGCGCAGCAGCCACAGCTTGGGCAGCGTCGGGTTTGCGAAGGGCACTGAATCAACGGGCATGGTTACTCCTGAGAGGTTTCGGGTTGTTCCGAAAGTTGCGATAAGGCTGGCTCGGCGGCTTGGGCTTCGGGTTGTTCCGTCCACCAGGAGAGCAGGGCGGCCTCCGCCTGAGCGGCGTCCTGTGGTCCGTGCTCCATCCGCTCTTCCAATAGGAACTTGTAGGCTCGGCCAACCACCGGCCCGGGCGAAATTCCCAGAAGCTTCATAATTGCGGCACCATCCAGGTCAGGCCGAATTGATGCGAGCTGTTCTTTTTCGGCCAAAGCAGCTATGCGCTGTTCCAGATCATCGTAGGCAAAGGCCAGCCTGTCAGCCTTACGCTGATTGCGCGTGGTCACATCCGAGCGCGTCAACCGATGCAGTCGTTCCAACAAGGGGCCAGCGTCCGTCACGTAGCGTCGCACGGCCGAATCGCTCCATTCTGCGTCCCCGTAGCCGTAGAACCGCATGTGCAGTTCAACCAGGCGCGAGACGGCCTTGATGGTGTCATTGTCGAATCGCAGAGCCTTCATCCGCTTGGCCGTCATCTTGGCGCCCACCACGTCGTGATGCCTGAAACTCACCACAGAACCTGCTTCGAATCGACGCGTTGGCGGCTTGCCGGCGTCGTGCATTAGCGCTGCAAACCGCAACACGAAGTCCGGCCCGGGCACCGGCCCGTCGGAATCCGTCTCCAGCGCGGCTGCCTGCTCCTGCAGCCGCAGCGCCCGCGCAGCCCTGTTTTGC
>JABBNV010000005.1:2100-7725 GCA_019352125.1 Acidobacteriota bacterium
TTTCAAGCTGCAGGGCCGGCACCTCCGGAAGCACGTGCTCCGCCAGCCCCGTATTGACCAATAGATCCACACCAGCACGCGGATAGGCGCCGCAGATCAGCTTCACCAATTCATCGCGCACGCGCTCGGCGGAAATAATGCTGATCCGGCCGCTCATTGCCGTCATGGCTGCCTGCACTTCGGGTGCAATACTCACCCCCAGCTGCGAGACGAAACGTGCTGCCCGCATCATCCGGAGCGGGTCATCTGAAAATGAATCCTCGGCTTTGCCTGGCGTGCGCAATACCTGCGCCTGCAGATCTCGAAGGCCGCCGAAAGGGTCCACCAGTTCAAGAGAGGGCAAGCGTAAGGCCATGGCATTGATGCTGAAATCGCGCCGTTGCAGATCGTCAATCAGCGAGGTACCAAAACGAACTTCAGGTTTGCGCGAATGTGCAGCGTAGGCTTCGGCGCGGTACGTGGTGACCTCAATCTGGTACCCGCTCTTGCGCAGCCCAATGGTGCCGAACTCCTTGCCAATTTCCCAGTGCGCATCGGCCCACCCCTTGATCACTGCCAGGGTCTGATCCGGCGAGGCGTTGGTGGTGAAGTCCAAATCCGGGGAGGTACGGCCCAAAAATATGTCCCGTACGGGCCCACCCACCAGGGACAAATCGAAGCCGACGTCCGCGAACCGCTCGCCAAGCGCCAGCACGGCGGGCGGTAATAGTTCGGCCACGGTCGAAGGATCCAATGCATGCAACATAGTCCTCTAAGAATGCCAGACTTTTTCTGGCGAACTCTGCCGCGGCCACGCCTCAGTGCCGGCAATGCTGTCACAGCCCATGTCCAAAGGTAGTTAGAGTGGATATTATGTCCCACCCTGTTCCGAGCGCACCGAAACGGCCACCTCTGCCGTCAGCTATTGGTGCCCACATTGCGCCCGGCGGCCAGTCGCCGGCGTCGCTATTGCCCACGGTGGAAGAGGTTTCAGCGGGCGGTGTGGTGGTTTCCAAACACGACGGCGCCTTGCAGGTAGCCATTATTGCTCGCGTTAACCGTGGCGGACGTTTGGAATGGTGCCTGCCCAAGGGCCACCCGGAAAACGTTGAGACGCACGAAGAGGCCGCGGTCCGTGAAATTGCCGAGGAAACCGGCATCGATGGGGAAATTTTGGCACCCCTGGGAAGCATCGACTACTGGTTTACGGTCAGCGGCCATCGCGTTCACAAGACCGTGCACCACTACCTGCTGCGGGCTACCGGCGGTGAGCTGACAATTGAAAATGATCCTGATCACGAGGCTGTGGATGTGGCGTGGGTGACGTTGGCTGAACTGCCCAAGCGCCTCACGTTTCCGAATGAGCGGCGCATAGCGGATCTTGCACGGGAAGTTCTCCCGGCGGAATTGGGCCAACTGCCCTAGGCTGCCACACCTGCCGTGCAGGTGAGCGACTGTACGTTGGATGCCAAATCCGCGGTTTGCTCAGTATCGAGTGAGATGATGAGGGGAAATGACACATCCATCACACGCACTCGTCACCGTTGGGGACGGTGGCCGCCGGTTCCGCACCGAAACGTCGGAACAGTTTTCAAGCACACGATCCAGTGCAGCCATGGCTGCCGGAACGCTGATATCCAGACTTCTGGGCATGGTCAAGGGCTTATTGTTCGGTGTGGCAGTCATTGGCTCCAGCACCGCAGTCGGTGACATTTTTGACACTGCAAACAACCTACCCAACGTGATTTACATCATGGTTGCCGGAGGCGTATTCAACGCGGTATTGATTCCGCAAATCATCAAGGCCAGCAAACAGCCGGATCGCGGAGCAGACTTTCTCTCCCGCCTGCTGACCCTTGCCGTGCTGGTGCTGGTGGCACTGACACTAATCATCACCTTGCTATCGCGTCCCATCATGGCGCTGGCCTTTACCGGTGCCAAGCTGGACATCGCCACAGCATTTGCACTGTTCTTGATGCCGCAAATCTTCTTCTATGGCCTCTATGCGCTACTGGGCCAGATACTCAACGCCCACGGTTCCTTTGCCGCCTACGCCTGGGCACCGATTGTGAACAACGTAGTGGCCATTGCCGGATTATTGCTCTTCATCCACACGTTTGGCACGGCCCATAGCACGCCACACACCATTGATAACTGGACGGTAGGCCAAACCTGGCTATTGGCCGGCAGTGCCACCCTAGGAATCGTGATCCAGTCAGTGACACTGATCCTCCCGCTGAAGCTGCTCGGCTTAGGGCTTCGTCCTCGCTTAGGCTGGCGGGGTATGGGGTTCCGGGCCACCGGAAAGATCGCTGCTTGGACAGTAGGCACCATGGTGGTGGGAAACCTCTCCTTCCTCGTCCTTACCTGGGTGGCCGCGAGTGCCACCGGCGCCAAGTCGGATGGCACGCTCAGTAGCGGATCCGATATTGCTGGCCCGTATGTGCTTAATCGAGCCACGGAGCTGTACATCCTGCCGCATTCCGTGATCGCCTTGTCCATTGCTACCGTGTTGTTCACTAGGCTCTCAGCCGCTGCTGCCGCCAATGACAGGGCCTCCGTGCGCGAACAGCTCTCCAATGGATTGCGCACCATGGGCGTAGCCACCATCTTCGGGGCTGCCGCACTGCTGGTGCTGGCCGGACCCTTGGGCATGATCTACAGCGGTAATGACGCCGCTCAGGGCCGCCACGTAGCCATTACGCTCGGTATTTTGGCAGTAGGTTCGCCCTTCCTCAGCGCCAACTTTATGATGAACAGGGTGTTTTACGCGTCCGAAAATGCCCGCACCCCCTTCATCATTCAGGCGATCCTGATCGTCTTCGGCGTTACCACCGCACTGCTGTGCACCCTGCTGCCGCTGAACATCATTATTTATGCCTTGGCCTTGACCTATACGCTGGGGAACATTGTGGCGGTGGGCGTGACGCACCTGTTTCTCCGGGCCAAATTGGGCGATTACGGCGTCTGGCGGATCTTCATGGCACATGTTCGATTCCTTTTGGCAGCCCTAGTGGCGGCTCTGGTGGGGGACGTGCTGCTGTGGTTGCTGGGTGGCTTCTCGCAGATTGGTTTCGCCTGGCAGTCAATTACCAGCGCTTTTGTCACCATTGTGCTGATTGGCCCCGTCATGGCAGTGGCCTACTTTGTGGCGCTTCGCATCATGAATGTGTCCGAGATCTCGGGGTTATTGGATCCCTTGCTGAACAAAGTTAGCACCCGGATTCCCGGTAATCGGGGCCGTGTCGGATAGGATCGGAAGCTAATACGGCTGCGTACGGCACATCAGTGCCGTTCCAACGGTGGAGTGAAGGAGAAATACGGTGGCAGCATCGGTTGACGTCGGTTCAGTACTCGGTGGACGTTACAAGGTAACCAACCACGTACTGACGACGGCGGAGGGCGATTCCGTTCTGGATGGAATCGACCAGGTTCTCAACCGCCCCGTCAGCCTCCTAGTGGCGGCACCTGCCAATACGGATCACCTGGCCCAGGGTGCTCGCGAGGTAGCAACGGGTGATCGCCATGCTGCCCTGCAGATTCTGGATTTGGGTCATAGCGACGGCGCCACCTACCTCATCACTAATCAGAGCCCCGCGGCTGACCTCTTGGACTTGTTGGTTCCCACCGAACCTTACGTGGAGCCCTACGGCACGGATAGTTTGGGGCAGGAAATCTTCGGGGCTCCTCGCGACGATTCCGGGCGTTCCAGCGGGCAATATCTCTTCGAAGATGGTACTCCTGCTCCCTATACGGCTACTCCGGAGCCAGTGTGGCCAGCGTCAACCCACGACGAGGCTGCCAGCTCTGAGGAATTCCTGGCGGACAATCAGCACGGTTCAGTGCCCACCAGCCCCCAGCCCGCAGCGCCCACGGGATCACCTGTGCTTCCACCACCTAGTAGCCCACCGGCCTCCGCAGCCCCCGGCACCGCGCAGCAGGCGCAATCCCCCGCCAAGGTTTCACTATGGTCGGATGAGGACTACGTGGACGAGGGCATGGAGGTAAACCAGGAAAATTCGCCCAGCGCCACTCCCACCACGTCCACGGCTGCTATTGGCGCTACCGCAATTGGTGCCACCACTGTAGCCGGAACGGCAGCCGTTGCGGGGCGTGAAGCTAGCCATGCGGACACCTCCAGCATGCCGTCCTCAGATGCCCCCCGCGACGCTCGAAGTTTCCCTGCAGCCGCCCGTGGTTCCGACTATGAACAGGACCCTTACGACGACGATGACAATGAGCCTCGGAAGGGCAGCCGCCTGCTAGTGGGTGCAGTGATTGCAGTCATTATTGTGGCCGCGCTGATTTTCGCCATCTCCCAAATTGGTCAGCTGATGGGGGGCACTCAGGCAGCCCCGGGCAGTTCACACTCCAAAACAGCTGGCAGCAGTGCTCCAGCGGCCGGCCAATCCAGCTCAGCCTCAACCACCCAAGCCCCACCAGTTGTGGCCCCGGAGATCGCCAGCGTGAACCGCATTGTGGAGGGTGACCAATCCCTCTACGCGGACTATGATGCAGATCTTCCCAAGACTTTTGACGGCAATCCCGCTACCTACTGGCAGACCTATGAATTCTCCAACGATACCTTCGCGGGTAAGACGAAGTACATAGCCCTGCAGGTCAACCTCAAGGCCGTCTCTACGGTCAAGACGGTTACCATAACGCAATTGGGCGGCACGGGCGGCACGCTCTCCATCCTCGCTGGCAAACAGCAGGGTATTGACACCGCTACCGAGGTGGGGACTGGCTCCTTTACGGGGCAACAGCTCACCATCAACCTCCCGGCCGACACACAGGCCCAGTATGTCTATGTGAAATTTACTCAACTGCCACGGCTCACGTCCTTCCGGACATACCCGTTCGCCGTCAAGGTAGCCGAAATCTCCATTAAGTAGTCAACCCGGGGCGGTACCCTAGAGGTACTTAGGCAGCTGGAATATTGGTTGCCAGCCCATGGTTGATACTGGTACATGCCTCCGTAGTCCCGTAATGGGGCCTTGGGGCCTGGACTACCAAGAGATTAGAGGATTTTCCCACCCGTGAGTATCGAAGCAACAGACTCCAGCTCCTCCGCGGTTCGCGATGTCATCATTGTCGGTTCCGGTCCTGCGGGATACACCGCAGCCGTATACACGGCACGTGCGGCCCTCAACCCCCTGGTAATCGCGGGATCCGTCACCGCCGGTGGCGAACTAATGAACACCACCGATGTTGAGAACTACCCGGGTTTTCCTGACGGCATCATGGGCCCAGACCTCATGGAGAATTTCCAGAAGCAGGCCGAACGCTTCGGTACGGAGATTCTGTTCGAGGACGTTGAAAAGCTGGAGCTTACCGGCCCGGTGAAGACAGTAACGCTCACCGACGGGCAAGTCTTTCAGGCGAAGACCGTCATCGTCTCCACTGGTAGCGCGTACCGTGAACTGGGACTGCCGGATGAGAAGCGACTTTCCGGCCACGGTGTTTCTTGGTGTGCCACGTGTGATGGCTTCTTCTTCAAAGATCAGGACATCGCCGTCATTGGTGGCGGGGACTCTGCGATGGAGGAAGCGCTCTTCCTCACCAAGTTTGCCAGGACTGTCACCGTCGTTCACAGGCGTGACGCCTTGCGGGCATCCAAAATCATGGCAGACCGCGCGGTGGCGA
>JABBNV010000005.1:7735-28472 GCA_019352125.1 Acidobacteriota bacterium
GGTGGCGAACGAGAAGATCAAATTTGTCTGGAACAGTGCCGTGGAATCAATTCAGGGCGACGCGAAAGTGACCTCCCTGACCTTGAAGAACCTGGTTACCGGTGAAACGAGGCAACTGGACGTCAGCGGAGTGTTTGTGGCTATCGGCAATGACCCTCGCATCGATCTGGTAATAGATCAACTGAAATTGACTGATGATGGAACTATTGCAGTGGATGGCCGTTCTTCACGCACCAGCATTCCTGGAGTCTTCGCCGCGGGAGATGTTATTGATCCACACTACCGTCAAGCGATCACTGCCTCAGGTTCCGGCTGTGTAGCTGCCCTCGATGTAGAGCACTACTTGGCGGATCTGGAATCCTAACTTATAGAGTTATTAAAGGGAGATACATATGAGTAATGCAAAAGATGTTACCGATGCAACATTCGATACAGAGGTACTGGGCTCGGACAAGCCAGTGATTGTGGATTTCTGGGCGGAATGGTGTGGACCGTGCCGCAAGCTGAGCCCCATCCTAGACGAGCTCTCCGTTGACTATGCTGACAAGATCAACGTGGTCAAGGTAGATGTAGATGCCAACCCGGCCATTGCAGCTCAGTACGGAATCACGTCCATCCCCGCGGTCTATTTATTCAATGGCGGTCAGCTCAAAAGTTCAGTTGTAGGTGCCCGGCCGAAGCAATTCTTCGAAAAGGAATATGCAGACTATCTGGCATAACTAGTACAAGATAATACAAGAAGGGCCCCGAAGCATTGCTTCGGGGCCCTTCTTGTTTCACGTGAAACAGTTAGTTGTTGCCACCTGGTGCCAACACGTCCATGATGCGGTTGAGATCCTCCACGGAGGCAAATTCGATGCTGACCTTTCCCTTGCGCGCGCCGAGTGTGATCTTGACGTTGGTATCCAACTTGTCAGCCAAAGAATCAGCCAAGAAATCCAAGCGCTCGTGCCGTGCATTGGCCCTCGTAGGTGTCTTCGCACCAGGTTGAGGCTCCTGATACATCGCCACGGCCTCCTCCGTAGACCGCACGGACATACCCTCTTGCACAATACGCTGGGCAATCCGCTCCATAGCGGCTGCATCAGGAAGAGACAACAAGGCGCGGGCATGCCCGGCGGAGAGGACGCCCGCCGCTACCCTGGCCTGCACCAAGGCCGGAAGGCGAAGCAAGCGGAGAGTGTTGGAGACCTGTGGACGCGAACGCCCAATTCTGTCCGCTAGCTGTTCATGCGTAGTACCAAAGTCCTCCAGCAGCTGTTGATACGCTGCTGCCTCCTCCAGCGGGTTCAATTGGCTCCGGTGCAGATTCTCCAGCAAGGCATCCCGGAGCAAATCATCATCCGCAGTATCTCGGATAATGGCGGGTACAGTTTCTAGCCCAGCCTTCTGCGATGCGCGCCAACGGCGCTCACCCATGACCAATTCATATGGTTCTCCACCGGATTCGGTGGATCTACGCACCACAATGGGCTGCAGGACGCCAATGGTGCGCACAGAATGGACCAGCTCTGCCATCTCGTCTTCGTCAAAGACACTACGGGGTTGCTTCCGGTTAGGGTGGATACTATTCACCGGAATCTCAGCAAATGTGGCGCCTGGAACCTCTACAAGCCCGGCGTCAATGAACGTGACCTCCTGACTTGTTTCACGTGAAACAGGAGCCTCTGCGTCCGCATCGAAGGACTTCGGTGACGCTGCAGTATTCCCTCCTGCCGCCGGCCGGGCGGAATTTGCTCGAGCTGACCCCGGCCTAACAGGAGATACCTTAGCGGAAGCACTCTTAGCGGCCGCCGCTTTAGTTGCACCACCGGTCTTGGGAGAGCTGCCGGCTACACCAGAATCTTCAGGCTCCGCAGAACTTGCTGCGTCCTTCGGCATCTCAGCGACACGTTCCGTTTCACGTGAAACAGGCGAGCGACTACTCCGCCGCTTCTTTGCGTCGGGAAAGAACAAGTCCACCGGACGAGAGGTGGGTGGCGTAGGAACAAAATCGTCATCATAGGCGTCATCCTCATCATGATTGACTGCCTGTGGAGCCCGTTCTTCAACAGGACCGCTGGGAATTAGCGCACCAAGGCCCCTACCGAGACCTCTACGTTTTTCGGGCATGAACTTACATCCTCCAATGGGAGTCCCGCCGAGTGCGGGAACTACGTCACCTTCGATGCAATTCTATCTCTCCGCTAGCTCCGTTGCTGCTTCCAAATAGGACAACGCGCCGGAGGAGGATGGATCGTAGGTCATGACCGTCTGCTGATAACTGGGCGCCTCGGAAATGCGTACAGAACGGGGAACAACAGCCTTCAGGACTTGTTGCGGGAAATGCTCCCGAACATCTGCAGCCACCTGGGCTGCCAGATTGGTCCTACCGTCGTACATGGTCAGCAAGATGGTCGAGACATCAAGATCGGCATTGAGGTGCTTTTGAATCATCTCAATGTTCTTGAGAAGCTGGCTCAGACCCTCAAGCGCGTAGTACTCGCACTGGATGGGAATAAGTACCTCGTTGGCGGCACAGAAGGCATTGACTGTCAGCAATCCCAGGGAAGGTGGACAATCAATGAACACGTAGTCCAGACGCGGCTGGCCATTGTCCTCACGGTCCTTGGCGTACACATCCAGCGCCCGTCGAAGCCGCTGTTCGCGAGCCACCAGAGAGACAAGCTCTATCTCTGCACCCGCCAGATGAATCGTAGCTGGTGCGCAGAGCAAGTTGTCGATGTCCGGGCACGGTGCCACAACCTCCGCTAGAGAAAAGTCATTAATCAACACGTCATAGATGCTGTCAACGTCCGCGTGGTGTTCAACGCCTAATGCGGTGGACGCATTTCCTTGCGGGTCAATATCTACCACCAGCACCTTTAGCCCGGCGGAGGCTAAAGCCGCTGCAATGTTGACCGTGGTTGTTGTCTTGCCTACTCCACCCTTTTGGTTGGCTACCGTCAAAATTCGCGTGTGTGAAGGCGTAGGTAGCTTGCGTCCCAGGAGCCTCTCTCGGCGCTTGGTTTCGTGCGCTAGCTCCCGGGCAATGGGGCTGTCTTCGCCCATGGTATCCATGACGTTCTTCCCTGTCTGACTCGCCGTTTCACGTGAAATATTGCGATTTAGTTTTGAATCAACTGATTTCGTTTGACTCTTTGCTTTCTGGCGAACCTTGCTGGATTTCAACGCCTGACGTCGCTCCGAAGGCTGTGCCGCGAGCTCAAGGGCAAAAAACGGGGGAATACCCACCGTTGCACCACCTACCTCACTGGCCATGCTCTTCGGATCCTTTCGCCACTGACGCCACCAACGTTCCTACTGGCACCCCTACTAGCCTAATGGGTGGGCTAGCCAAAATGGGGATAAGTGCACTTCCGTCAAGGGCTGCCCCTATTTACCCACGATGATCTGCACCACGGTGGTGGGCTCTTCAAGAACGTCCGCCCCAGCAACGAGTACGCTGGTTTGCCGTCCGCCCATTTTACGAATCACCTTGGCTGCGTCAGCAACCTCATCTTCAGCACTGCGTCCCTTAATGGCCAGCACCTCGCCGTGACCTTGAAGAAGGGGAATGGTTAAGCCTGCCAACTTCTTCAACGCCGAAACAGCCCTGGCAGTAACCACGTCCGTCTCCACCTTGCCCACGGCCAATTCCGCACGTGAACGAATGATGTCAACGTTGTCCAACCCGAGATCCATGATCACTTCCTCGAGCCACACCACACGTCGCTCCAGTGGCTCAATCAGCGTCAGCTGCAAATCTGGGCGAGCAATCGCCAGGCACAAGCCTGGCAGCCCAGCACCACTGCCCACATCCGCCACGGACATAGACGGCTTAATGAGTTCGGCCACTACAGCGCAGTTGAGCACATGCCGGCTCCACAGGCGTTCAACCTCACGGGGGCCAATAAGACCACGTTCAATACCTGAGGTAGCCAAATGCTCCACATAGCGTTCAGCCAACCCTAAACGGTCCCCAAAAACAGCGGATGCGGCAACTTGTTCGGACGGGCTTAGTTCAACCATGAGGATCCTCTTTGGCCAGCATGACGGGTCACTAATGGCATGCGCTGATATTACTCGGTAGCGGAGACCACAATATGGCGGTTGGGTCCCTCACCCTCAGATTCGCTGGCAAATCCCAGGTCCGCTACAGCGTCGTGCACAATCTTCCGCTCATAGGCTCCCATGGGGGCCAACGCAACCGCAACGCCGTCGTTCTTGACCTTCGCCACAGCCTCTTCCGCAATCCTGTTGAGCTCACCGTTGCGCTCAACACGGTAACCGGTAATGTCCAGCACCAGCCGTGAACGGTTGCCTGTGGCAGAAAGCACTGAGAGTCGAGTGAGCTCCTGAAGAGCCTCCAGCACCTCACCATCGCGACCCACCAGTTCTTGCAGGGTTGCTGATTCTTCCTCAGCATCAATGGAGATGTAGGTGCGTCCATTGCGAACCTCTATGTCAATGTCCCCATCGACGTCGGCAATATCCAACAGCTCTTCCAAATAGTCTGCTGCAACATCGCCCTCTTCTTCCACCCGGCTTGGCGAAGCTGACTGTGCCGTCTCATCCACGGTGTCCGTGGGTTCAACTGACTCTGCGGCGGAGTGAATTTCGGGGGTGGTATCGGCAGACATTACTTCTTCTTCCTATTTTTACGCTGAGGTTGCGGTCGCTGGCCCATTGGCAGCTCTGGCTCCGGGACAGTTTCCACGGCAGACTTCTTGCTCAAGCTGGTGCCCAACAAAGGCAAGCCCTTGGCCTCACGTCGCTCCTGGTATTCACGGTACGCAGGGGACCCGGGGGTAGGCATCCGGCGAATCACAAAGAACTGCTGACCCATGGTCCACAGGTTGGTGGTGGTCCAGTAAATCAGGACACCAATGGGGAAGTTAATTCCACCCACACCAAACACCAGCGGTAATACATAGAGCATCATTTTCTGCTGCCGCATGAACGGGCTGGCCATGGCCTCATCGGACATGTTCTTGCTCATGATTTGGCGCTGAGTAATGAACTGTGAAGCCGTCATGGCCACGATCATGATGAGGGAAAGAACCACTACGGAAATGTTCAGATTGCCACCCTGCAGCTGCGGCAAGAAGGCTGCGGAGAGGGGAGCTCCCAAAATAGACGCCTGATCGAACTGCTGAACCTGGGCATGGCTGAGGGCACCGATGGCCTGATTGGTGGCGTTGGCATGTGATACGCCGGAGAGCACCTGGTACAGGGAGAAGAAGAACGGCATCTGAATGACCATAGGCAGGCAGGCAGAGAACGGGTTGGTACCGTGTTCCTTGTACAACGCCATCTGCTCCTGTGCCATTGCCTGGCGGGAGAGCTGATCAGTCTTACCCTTGTACTTAGCCTGCAGCTTCTTCATATCCGGTTGCAGAGCCTGCATACCACGCTGGGCCTTGATCTGCTTCACAAAAACCGGAATCAGCGCGGCACGGATCACCAATACCAAGCCAATAATGGCGAAGGTCCAGGTCCAACCACTGTCCGGGCTCATCCCTAGGGAGGTGAGGCCATCGTGGAACAACACCATGATCCATGACACCAGCCATTTAAATGGCGTCAGGATTATTCCGAAGAAATCAGGCATTAGTTTCTATGCTCCTCAAGCCGCTTCACGGCCTTCTGCAGCCACATCGGAGGGCAGATACCGCTCCGGATGATTCAGCTGAATGATGTAAGGGGTCTGTGATTGTTCGCCATAGTGCTGATGTCCAGCAGGAACATGGTCAATTCCACCGGAATTCCACGGGTGACACTTCACGATCCGCCGGGCAGCCAGGGCGCTACCTTTGAGGGCGCCATGAACCGTCACTGCTTCAAGGGCGTAAGCAGAGCACGTGGGAAAAAATCTGCACACACTGCCGTAGGTTGGGGAAATCAGCTTCCGGTACACCTTCAAGAGCAGAATCAGAATGTTCTGCGGCAGGGTAAAAATGAAATGCACAACGGCTCGTCCAAAATTCGACGACGTCGGCGCCACCTCAGCGGGTGGCGTGGCAGAGTCGGCCATGGCATCTGTTGCTTCATCCATGGCTAACCCCTTTCATTCCGTGTCTGTGTACCGATGGCTGCCAATCGCTGCACGGCACTGACCCATGCAGCATCAACGTCCGAGGACAGTGCAACAAAGTCAGCTGCTGCTGCCGGTGGCAGTGCCCGCACCACCACCGCACATCCATACGGTGCGGTAAGCAACTGCTGCGCAACAAGCTCACGCAGTCTCCGTTTAACGAGATTGCGCACTACGGCGTTCCCCACCGCTTTCGAAACGATGAATCCCGCGCGACTTGGTTCTTCGGCCGCAATAGTCCTCATATACAAGACTACGTTCCGGCGTCCTTTTCGGACACCGGAACGTACTGTTGTTGAGAAATCGACCGAAGAGACCAGGCGATGAGTTTTAGCTAACACCGGCTGCTTACATTACTTCGGACGTTGATTGGTGGAATAAGTGTTCCACCAGAAAACTGATTTAGGCGCTCAGTTCGGTACGGCCCTTGCCACGGCGTGCCGACAAGATGGCACGGCCAGCGCGGGTACGCATGCGAAGGCGAAAGCCGTGCTTCTTGGCACGACGGCGGTTATTCGGCTGAAAAGTCCGCTTGCTCACGGTAGTTACTCCAAGACAATCAAGGTGCGTCTGGCCCACTACAACAAGGGGAAGAACAGGCTGACGCTAAGAATCAGGTGCCTATTTGCCACCAGTTTGGTGACGTGTACCGAGGGCACACTTATAGACACAAAGGACTTCACAACGTTAGGCCATGGAGGTGCAGCCAGTCAAACTGAGGGCGAGTGGCATAGCTCTTTTGGAAGCGACCTGCAGGGGAACGGCGAGGGTCTCGCGACGAGATCGGAGGATTTACCCCCACTAGTTATCCACAACACCTTTTCCCGCTATCTTCTACTCATTGCATCCCTTAGGCTAGGCCAGTGGTTAGTTATCCACCGTCTGTGAATAACTCTGTGGATGAGCCGCAGATCCAGATACGTGGTTTCCAAACCACACCGATTCGTACGAGGGACAGGATTTATGAGCACTGACGAGATTAATCATGTCGGGAGTTCATGGCGCAAAATTGTCCGCCTCCTGGAACAAGATGAGCGAGTCACTCCGCGTCAGCGAGGATTCGTTATTTTGGCCCAAGCTCAAGGTCTCATTGGCTCAACGCTGCTGGTGGCTGTACCCAACGAGCTGACCCGAGAAATGCTCCAGACCCAAATCAAGGCCTCCCTGGATGATGCTCTCCGGAAAGTCTATGGAGACGATATTTTGTGTGCCTTCAGCATCGATGCTGATCTCACGCCAGTGATCACTGAGCCTGCAGTGGTCGAAAAGGCAGCACCGGCCGTCAACAACAATATTGACTCCAGGCCCGCTCCCACCCTGCCCAGCAATTCGCAGGAATTTGGCCGCCTTAACCCCAAGTACGTCTTTGACACTTTTGTAATTGGCCAGTCCAACAGGTTTGCCCACGCTGCCGCCGTCGCTGTCGCCGAAGCACCAGCCAAGGCTTATAACCCGCTATTCATTTACGGAGACTCGGGCTTAGGTAAAACCCACTTGCTGCATGCCATTGGCCACTATGCGCGACGGCTCTACAACGGAATCCGGGTTCGCTACGTAAATTCCGAAGAATTCACCAATGACTTCATCAACTCCATTCGGGATGACGAGGGCGCCAGCTTCAAACAGCTCTATCGCAACGTGGACATCTTGTTGATTGATGACATTCAGTTCCTGGCCAACAAGGATGCCACCCAAGAAGAGTTCTTCCACACCTTCAATGCTCTGCACAATCACAACAAGCAGGTTGTGATCACCTCAGATCTGCCGCCAAAACAGCTCTCCGGTTTTGAAGAGCGCATGCGTTCCCGCTTTGAGTGGGGGTTACTGACGGACGTGCAGCCTCCCGAGCTGGAAACGCGTATAGCCATTCTGCGCAAAAAGGCCATTGGCGAAGGCTTACACGCTCCAGATGATGTGCTGGAGTACATCGCCTCCAAAATCTCCACGAATATTCGTGAGCTTGAGGGCGCCCTGATTCGAGTCACGGCATTTGCCAGTTTGAACCGTCAGACGGTGGATGTGGCACTAGCGGAAATCGTGCTCAAAGATCTGATTTCCGATGACAATGCCCAGCAGATCACCTCGTCCACCATTCTGGGCCAGACCGCTGCGTACTTTAACCTCAGCATGGAGGAGTTGTGCAGCAAGTCCCGCACCAGAACACTGGTAACCGCTCGCCAGATTGCCATGTACCTGTGCCGTGAACTGACGGATATGTCGCTCCCAAAAATTGGTCAAGAACTGGGCGGGCGCGATCACACCACTGTGATCCATGCTGACCGAAAAATCCGTGAACTCATGGCTGAACGTCGGGTTATCTATAACCAGGTCACCGAGCTCACCAACCGGATCAAACAGCAGCAGCGCGAAGGCTAGAAATAGGGCCACCACGGCTGATCTACCTCACTAGATGGCCTACTTAGGGCCCTGTGGACACATCTGTGGATAAGTCTGTACATAACAGTGGTTTTTAATCTAACAACTCTCCACAGTCCTGTGGATCCCACTACTGGCGCGGATTCTTATCCACCCCCTTGGGGATCACTTGCTGATGAAATCCAACATTTTATCCACAGGCTTAATGGCGGCTTGGCACCGAAGGGCCTACTTTTCCACAGTATCCACAGGTGTTATTAACACTACTAATCCCTAGAAATGTTGTTCTTCAAATAACAAATCCACCGAACCCACTGCACCATCCCCACGCCATCAAAGATCCCCAGGACAGCTGATGTGCACCAAGTCCCGGACAAACGGCTAAGCTAAAGTGGAGAATGTTTTTCTGGTGTGCCAACACCGGAGTGGGGGTAGGGCTTCCGTTCCGTTTGGTGGTATTGGGCCAGTCCCATGCATGAATGCTAACGATGAAAGGCGGCACCCTTCCGTGAAGTTTCGAGTTGAGCGGGATGTCCTGACGGAAGCCGTTAGTTGGACAGCCCGATCCTTGTCACCTCGCCCGCCGGTTCCCGTCCTTTCAGGTCTGCTCTTGAAGGCCGAAAACGGGACCTTGTCACTAGCGAGTTTTGACTATGAAATTTCGGCCCGTCTTGAAATTCCGGCTGAGGTCGCCGAAGAAGGCACCATTCTGGTTTCTGGACGACTCTTGGCAGATATTTGCCGCAGTTTGCCCTCCGCACCCGTAGATATTTCCACTGACGGAGCCAAGGTGACGGTGAGCTGCCGCAACAGCCGCTTCAATTTGGCAACCATGCCGGTTTCTGATTACCCGGAACTGCCAGCCCTGCCCGACGTGAGCGGAACAGTCTCTGGTGATGCTTTTGCCCAGGCCGTTTCCCAGGTGATTATTGCTTCCAGCAAGGATGACACCCTTCCCATTCTGACCGGCGTCAAGATGGAAATCGAAGATGACCTGATCACACTGCTGGCCACGGACCGCTACCGGTTGGCACTACGTGAGGTGCACTGGAAGCCGTCCACACCAGGGATTTCCACCAGCGCACTGGTCAAGGCAAAAACTCTCAACGAAGTTGCCAAGACCCTGGGCGGTGGCGGTGAATTAAAGATTGCCCTGTCCAACAACAGCGAACTGATCGGGTTTGAAAGTGGCGGACGTCGCACCACATCGCTGCTGGTAGATGGGGATTACCCCAAGATTCGCTCCTTGTTCCCAGATGTCACACCCATCCACGCCACTGTTGAAACAGCCGGATTGGCAGAGGCAGTTCGCCGCGTTTCACTGGTTGCTGAGCGAAACACCCCCGTTCGTATGGCCTTTACTGACGGCCAGTTGACTCTGGATGCAGGAACCGGCGAGGATGCTCAGGCTTCCGAGGCTATGGAAGCAGCGCTGACCGGGGACGAAATTACGGTTGCCTTCAACCCGCACTACCTCAGTGAGGGTCTGAACGCCTTTGACAGCAAGTACGTACGTTTTTCTTTCACCTCGGCACCGAAGCCGGCGATGATGACAGCCCAGGCAGAGTTGGATGGGGAGAACCAGGACGATTATCGCTACCTGGTGATGCCCGTGCGTCTGCCTAATCAGTAACAGCCGGTCACAAGCCGGAAATCGCCACCAGAAAAGAGATACCCAATGCACATTGGCCTCATTGGACTCGGAAAAATGGGCTTCAACATGCGTGCCCGCCTGCGAAACGCCAACATCGAGGTAACAGGTTTTGATCGCAATCCTGACGTGACGGACGTCAAGACCTTGAAAGACCTCGCTGCAGCCCTGCCGGCTCCCCGCATTATCTGGGTCATGGTGCCCGCGGGTGAAGTAACAGATCAGGTCATTACAGGTCTGGCCGCAGAACTTGAATCCGGTGACATGATCATCGACGGTGGCAATTCACGCTTTACCGATGATCAAAAGCACTCCGCTCAATTGGCTGAAAAGGGCATTCGCTTTGCAGATTGCGGCGTTTCCGGTGGTGTGTGGGGACTTGAAAATGGCTATGGTCTGATGGCCGGCGGCAACGCTGAGGACATTGAAGAAGCGATGCCCATCTTTGACGCACTTCGCCCCGAAGGTGAGCGAGCAGAAAGCTTCGTTCACGTGGGTGATGTTGGAGCAGGTCACTACGCAAAGATGGTGCACAATGGCATCGAATATGGCCTAATGCAGTCCTATGCTGAGGGTTACGAACTGCTGATGGCCAAGGACATCATCAAGGATGTTCCCGGTACATTTGCTGCATGGCAAAAGGGCACCGTAGTACGCTCCTGGCTGCTTGACCTGATGGTCAAGGCACTGGACGAGGACCCTGAGCTATCCAAGATTGCGGGTTTCGTTGACGATTCAGGGGAAGGACGCTGGACGGTCGAAGAGGCAATTGCCAACGCTGTGCCTGCACCAGCTATTACAGCATCACTGTTTGCACGCTTTGCCTCGCGCCAGGACGATTCGCCGGCCATGAAGATGGTTTCTGCCCTGCGTAACCAGTTTGGTGGCCACGCAACCAAGGCAGCTGGCTCAGCAAAGTCCTCCTAAACGCCCGTTGCGGCACTAGAGTCGTATCGAATCGAGTCGTGTGTTCCTAGAACATTTGTCCCTGACTGACTTTCGTAGTTACCCCAGCGTTGAACTTGATTTGGCGCAGGGTGTAACCGTGTTGGTGGGATCCAACGGGATGGGTAAAACCAATTTGGTTGAGGCCATTGGCTACTTATCTACCCTGGGATCCCACCGAGTCAGCCTGGACGGACCGCTCCTTCGATTTGGTGCCGAGCAGGCGCTGATCCGCGCGCGTCTGCGTAAAGGCAGTCGGGAACTGACTCTTGAGGTAGAAATCAACGCGGGCCGGGCCAATAGGGCACGGATTAATCGAGCTAATCCAGTACGCGCCCGCAATATTCTTGGTCTGTTCCGTACCGTGCTTTTTGCCCCGGAAGATCTAGCCTTGGTTAAGGGCGATCCGTCCGGGCGACGTCGTTTTTTGGACGACTTGCTGAATGCATTGCATCCGCCGCATGCGGCGCTCACGGCGGATTATGAGCGCGTGTTGAAACAGCGCAACGCCCTCTTGAAGTCCGCCAAGTCCGCTCACTTTTCTCGAGCTGGAGTGAGTGAAAGTCACGAAAGTACCTTGGCCGTGTGGGATCATCACATGGCCCAAACCGGGGCTCAGCTGTTATCCGCCCGAATAGCGTTGGTACAGAGAATCCAGCCACACCTTGGGCATGCGTATGCCCAATTGACGGATGGATCCAAGGTTCTCTCAGCGCGTTATGTAAGTTCGCTCATGGACAGTGATGATCCCTCCACAGCCACGTCAGGAACGGACGACGACGGCGTGGCTGGCGTGAGTTCCGTGACCGGTAATGCCGGTGATTCGGCGCCCGTGGATATTTCCCAGTGTTCGGTGGAGGAGCTTGCCGAACTTTATCTGGCAGCGTTCCAGGTGGCCCGACGTCGTGAGATTGAACGCGGAATCTCCCTGGTGGGACCACACCGGGACGAGCTTGAACTCATTCTCGGCTCGGCGCCCGCGAAGGGGTATGCCTCACATGGTGAAACGTGGTCTACTGCCCTTTCGCTGCGACTGGCCTCTTACTATTTGATGATGGAAGAGGATCCAGAACCTGACGCTGCTCCTGTGTTGATTTTGGATGACGTTTTTGCAGAATTGGATGCCGCTCGGCGCAGCAAATTGGCGCACATTGTGGCGGGTGCCCAGCAAGTAGTGGTCACAGCCGCCGTTGGTGCAGATATTCCGGCGGAATTGGAGGGAAAACGCGTAACCGTGTACCCAGGTGGTGTGGAAAATGATGGACACCAACTCTGATCTGCCTGGCAGTGAGCTGCCCAGCCGTGACGTTTCCGGAAGTAATCCGGTGCAAACCCCGGTGGGCAAAGAGAGTACCGAGGTGGACGCCGCAGCGGCCGCCTTGAATCGCATGCGGTTGGCTGCACAAGGGCGCGGAGAAATCCGCAGTAGGGCTGGGCGTGCCATAGGAACCAACAAGACCAAGTCCAATAAGCGGAACAATTTTCTTGCTCTGCGTGATACCGGGCGTGATCCCTTGGGCCTGGGCAGTGTTGTTAAGCGTTTGGTGAGCGAGCGGGGCTGGTCTTCCCCGGTGGCGGTAGGGTCAGTAATGGCTCAGTGGGATGTATTGGTAGGAGCCAATATTGCCGCACATTGTCAGCCAGAAAGTTTTACCGAAACGACGCTCCAGGTGCGCTGCGATTCAACCAGTTGGGCCACGCAGCTAAGGCTCCTATCCGACTCCCTAGTGGCTAAGTTTGATGCAGAACTTGGCTCCGGAGTGGTCACGAAGATTCAAGTGTTGGGCCCGGTTGCCCCTAACTGGCGTAAGGGCTACCGCAGCGTCAAAGGACGTGGCCCCAGAGATACGTATGGATAACCGGTCAACCGTTTCACTGGTTGCCGCGCTGTTGTTTTAAGGTGTTTAGATGCTCCGGTGAGGTGGCGCGCAATAACGGCCCATTCAAGCGCTGTGGGGGTACGGAGCTACATGACTTCTTATCCGGGCCCGTTTGATGGCCTTGCTGGTGGCTTTTCTGACCATTAGAGGCCGTTTTATGCGGGATTTAGCGTCCCCACAAGGTAGAATTGTGGGAAGTAACAGATGTTGGACATTACCGCTGTGCTGCGCCCGTGTGGTCAGTGCCGTTCCAACGTCGGCTTATGCTCGGGCTTTTGCTCGTTAATCAGCGGTAGCCACACGATGAATAGAGGGGTCGAACACGCCTGTGTCAAACACCAACCCGGAGCTTCCGGATAACTTAGCGAACCCGGAACACCACAACCGGAAGGGTGCCGGCGACGGCGGCGCTGGTCAGCCCAAGGAATATGGCGCCAGTGACATTACCGTGTTGGAGGGCCTGGAAGCTGTCCGTAAACGGCCGGGTATGTACATCGGTTCTACTGGGCCGCGCGGTCTTCACCACCTGGTGTACGAAGTGGTGGACAACTGCGTAGACGAGGCACTTGCTGGTTATTGCGATCATATTGAAATCACACTGCAGGCCGACGGCGGCGTGAAGGTGGTTGATAATGGCCGCGGAATCCCCGTGGATATTCACCCCACCGAGGGCAAGCCCACGGTTGAAGTGGTCATGACTATTTTGCACGCTGGTGGAAAGTTTGGCGGCGGCGGTTACGCAGTTTCCGGTGGTTTGCACGGTGTGGGTATCTCGGTAGTCAACGCGTTGTCCGCCCGGGTAGAAACCGTGGTGAAGCGCCAAGGCTATGAGTGGTCCATGCGCTTTGCTGACGGTGGTAAGCCACAAGGAACCATCGTTAAGGGTCAGGCCACGGATGAAACCGGAACTACTCAGACGTTCTATGCAGACCCCACCATTTTTGAATCCACCGACTATGATTTTGAAACCTTGCGGGCACGGTTGCAGCAGATGGCGTTCCTGAATAAGGGTTTGCGGATCACGCTGACGGACGAGCGCAGCAGCGCAGTTGCTGACAGCAAGGACGAAGATATTGATCTCGACGATGCCGCTCCGGATGAGGAAGTTACCACTGAGCACCGTCAGGTGATTTACCAGTACCCCAACGGATTGCTGGATTATGTGACCTTCCTGAACTCGGCGAAAAAAGTTGAGGTAGTTCACGAGGATGTGATCGCCTTTGAAACCGAAGATCCAGGCAAGAGCATGGCCTTGGAAATGGCCATGCAGTGGACTACAGCCTATTCCGAGAGCGTTCACACTTACGCCAACACCATTAACACCCACGAGGGTGGAACGCACGAAGAAGGCTTCCGTGCGGCCATGACCTCCTTGATTAACCGCTATGCGCGGGAAAAGAACATCATCAAGGAAAAGGACGAAAACCTCACCGGTGATGACATTCGCGAAGGTTTGACGGCAGTTATTTCCGTCAAACTCTCAGAACCACAGTTTGAGGGTCAAACCAAGACTAAACTGGGCAACTCTGAGGTCAAGGGATTCGTTCAGCGTGCGGTAACTGATGAACTCGGTGACTGGTTGGAGCGCAACCCCGGGCCAGCCCGTGATGTGATTCGTAAGTCCATCTCTGCAGCAGCTGCTCGCCTGGCGGCTCGCAAGGCCCGTGATAATGCGCGACGTAAGAGCCCACTGGAATCCTTTGGTATGCCGGGTAAGCTCTCCGATTGCTCCTCCAAGGATCCGGCCCGCTGTGAGGTGTACCTGGTGGAGGGTGATTCCGCAGGTGGTTCCGCCAAGAGAGGCAGGAATCCGGAAACTCAGGCCATTCTGCCTCTGCGCGGCAAGATCCTGAACGTGGAGCGAGCACGCTTGGACAGGGCACTGGGGAATACCGAGGTCCAGTCCATGATCACAGCTTTCGGTACCGGTATTGGTGAAGATTTTGATATCGCAAAGTTGCGGTACCACAAGATTGTGTTGATGGCCGATGCTGATGTTGATGGTCAGCACATCACCACCTTGTTGATGACGCTGCTGTTCCGCTACATGCGTCCGTTGATAGAAAACGGCTACGTGTACTTGGCGCAACCACCGTTGTACCGCATCAAGTGGTCCAATGCTGATCACAGTTATGTCTACTCGGACAAGGAACGTGACGCCGCACTGATTGCCGGACAGGCTGCAGGGCGCCGCCTCCCCAAGGACAACGGGATTCAGCGTTACAAGGGTCTCGGTGAAATGGACTACACGGAATTGTGGGACACCACCATGGACCCGGCTCACCGCACTTTGTTGCAGGTCACCATGGATGATGCAGCCGCTGCGGATCAGGTATTTTCGGTCCTCATGGGTGAGGACGTTGAATCACGCCGCAACTTCATTCAGACGAACGCCAAGGACGTCAGATTCTTGGATATCTAGGCAATTTCCCCTTGATTACAAGGGAAATCACCTACATATTCTCAATCAGACATATATCCAGAATGGAATCTAAAGCTCATGAGTGACGAAACACCAACCGAGGGTACTCCGGAGGAACCGCAGTCTCCCCAAACTCCAGAGGACGCGGCAACGCCGTCGTCGGACTCCACGGAAGAAGCTGCCACATCTGCGGAATTACCGGTAGTTTCCGCGGAAATGGATAAAGAAGCCGCCGAAGCAATTCTGGCCGGCGTTGGCCATGACAAGGTGGAGCAGATTGACCTCTCCACCGAGATGCAGCGCTCCTACCTTGACTACGCTATGGCCGTCATTGTGGGCCGCGCGCTCCCTGATGTGCGCGATGGTTTGAAGCCAGTGCACCGCCGCGTGCTCTACGCCATGTTTGACGGAGGCTACCGCCCGGACCGCGCGTTTAATAAATGCGCCCGCGTAGTGGGCGAAGTCATGGGTCAGTACCACCCCCACGGTGACTCTGCGATCTACGATGCCTTGGTTCGCCTTATCCAGGACTGGACCATGCGGTATCCGTTGGCCCTTGGACAGGGTAACTTTGGGTCCCCCGGTAATGACGGCGCCGCTGCTCCTCGTTACACGGAAACAAAGATGGCTCCGTTGGCCATGGAAATGGTCCGGGACATTGACGAGGAAACCGTTGATTTCCAGGACAACTATGACGGCAAGAATCAGGAACCCGTCATTTTGCCAGCCCGCTTCCCGAACTTGCTGGTCAATGGTTCCTCTGGAATCGCCGTCGGCATGGCCACGAACATTCCCCCGCACAACCTACGTGAGGTTGCGGATGGCGTGCAGTGGTTCTTGAAGAACCCCACGGCAGGCCGCGAGGAACTGCTCGAAGAGTTAATTCGCCGGGTGAAGGGACCAGATTTCCCCACGGGTGCACAAATCCTGGGCCACAAGGGCATCGAAGACGCTTACCGTACGGGACGTGGTTCCATCACCATGCGTGCCGTGGTGAACGTCGAGGAGCTTCAGGGACGTACTTGCCTGGTAGTCACCGAGCTGCCGTACCAAGCCAACCCGGACAATTTGGCCATCAAGATTGCTGAATTGGTCAAGGACGGCAAGGTTTCCGGTATCGCGGATCTGCGCGATGAGACATCCGGCCGTACTGGTCAGCGCCTGGTGATTGTGCTCAAGCGCGACGCCGTCGCCAAGGTGGTGCTGAACAACCTTTACAAGCACACTCAGCTGCAGGAAAACTTCAGCGCCAATATGTTGGCCATTGTGGACGGTGTTCCTCGCACACTCAGCCTCGATGCCTTCATCCGTCACTGGGTCAACCATCAGGTGGAAGTTATTGTTCGCCGTACCCGGTTCCGGTTGCGCAAGGCGGAGGAAGAGGCTCACATCCTGCGTGGCCTCCTCAAGGCTCTCGACGCGCTGGATGAGGTCATTGCCTTGATCCGCCGCTCCAGCACCACTGAGGATGCCCGCGACGGATTGATGACGTTGCTGGATATTGACGAGTTGCAAGCCCGTGCCATTTTGGACATGCAGCTGCGCCGTTTGGCTGCTCTGGAGCGCCAGAAGATTCAGGATCGGCATGCAGAGCTTGAGCGCATGATCACCGAATTCAACCGGATTCTGGCTTCCGAAGAGGTTCAGCGCGGCATTGTCAGTGATGAGCTGCAAGCCATCACGGACAAGTACGGTGATGACCGCCGCACGCAGATTATGCTGGGCTACGACGGTGACATGAGCATGGAGGACTTGATCCCCGAAGAGGAAATGGTTGTCACCATTACCCGCGGCGGATACGTCAAGCGCACCCGCAGCGACAACTACCGCTCACAGCACCGCGGTGGCAAGGGCATCAAGGGCGCCCAGCTGCGTGGCGACGACGTCGTCGAACATTTCTTTGTCACCACCACCCACCATTGGCTTCTCTTCTTCACCAACTTGGGCCGCGTTTACCGTGCCAAGGCCTACGAATTGGCGGAAGCAGGCCGTGACGCCAAGGGTCAGCACGTAGCCAACCTGTTGGCGTTCCAACCGGATGAAACCATTGCACAGGTGCTTGATCTGCGTGACTACCAGCAGTCCCCCTACCTGGTCCTGGCCACTAAGAACGGTTTGGTGAAGAAGACCCGCTTGGAGGACTACGACACCAATCGCTCCGCTGGCGTTATTGCCGTGAACCTCCGCGATAGCGATGAACTGGTCTCCGCTCAGCTGGTGTCCGAAACGGATGATCTGCTGCTGGTATCCCGCAAGGGCCAGTCCATCAGGTTCACCGCCACGGACGAGGCGCTACGCCCGATGGGCCGCGCCACATCCGGCGTCACCGGTATGAAATTCCGTGCTGGCGATGAGCTTCTGGCTGCCTCCGTGGTCACAGATGACTCCTTCGTGTTTGTTGTCACGGAGGGTGGATACGCGAAGCGAACGGCCGTGGGCGAATACAGGCAGCAAGGTCGAGGCGGTTTGGGAATCAAGGTAGCCAAGTTGGTTGAGGACCGTGGGGACCTAGTAGGCGCGCTCATCGTGGAGGAAGAGGATGAGGTCCTGGTAGTCATGGAGGGCGGCAAGGTGGTGCGCTCCAAGGTCGCCGAAGTTCCAGCCAAGGGCCGCGACACGATGGGCGTTGTTTTTGCCAAGCCGGACAAGAATGACAGGATCATTGAGGTTGCGCGCAACATTGAACGCACAGTGGCACTGTATGAAGAGGAGCATTCCGAAGATTCGGAAAAGGACGCTGTTCCTGTGGGCACGAGCGTTACAGTTGGAGCCGAAAACGGCGAAACAGTTAACAATGAAGTACCGTTGACCGAAGAACAGCACACATCTGGAGGTACCGATTGAGCACGAGTAATACCAACCCACGGCCAAATCAGGGCCCCAGGGTGAGTGCCCCAGCGCGTCCTCCGCAGCGTCCGGCCTCCGGCACTAGCTCTGCAGCCAAGGCCGCCGGGCGGGCCGCTGTCAGGCCAACAAGCACCGGGAACCGAACCCCCTTGGTTAAGCCTGCACCCAAGGCAAAGGCACGTCGGGCACGCCTGCTAGTCAGCAAGATTGACCCGTGGTCCGTCCTCAAAATGTCCTTCCTGCTTTCTGTGGCTCTGGGAATCATTACTGTTGTTGCAGCCATTGTGCTGTGGTCAGTGCTGGACCTCACCGGAGTCTTTGGCAAAGTCAACAGTCTGATGTCTGACGTGCAGGGCAGTGAGGGTGGTGGCTTTGATTTGAAGAAGTACGCCTCCCTAGGCCAGGTTGCCTCCTTTGCGGTGATTATCGCCGTCGTGAATGTGGTGCTCTTGACGGCCCTGTCCATGCTATCTGCCGTGCTTTACAACATTGCCGCCACTTTGGTGGGCGGTATTGGTGTGACCCTTACCGACGACTAATTGTTCGCCTGTGTAGGGCCCGCAATTCACATGCGTGGGAACCCTACACAGGCGCCGATTTTGGCAAGGCGAGGGTAGTACGGTAAAGTTTTATCTCGGCCCGAATGAGGGTTTGAGGGCGTATAGCTCAGGCGGTTAGAGCGCTTCGCTGATAACGAAGAGGTCCCAAGTTCAAGTCTTGGTACGCCCACGGAAACCTACCGTGGAAAACGAAGAGGTGCGCAGTGAAGAAGTTGCTAGTAGTAGCGGCCGCAATCACCGGGGCCATCGTTTTCCGCAAATGGCAGGAATCCAATGTCCAGAAGAATACCTGGAACAAGGCGACGGATAGCGTCGGCTGAAGACAGGTTATACTGGATAGGTTCTCTTACGGGGGCATGGCGCAATTGGTAGCGCACCTGCTTTGCAAGCAGGGGGTTCGGGGTTCGAGTCCCCGTGCCTCCACCGTAGAAAAACGGCAGTAAAGGAGTCCTTCACCCACCAGGGTGAGGGGCTCCTTTTGCATTCCCCGCCCTTTTTCCCAACGCGCGTGGGGACTAAAAAGCGGGAGCCCCCGTGTGGGGACTCCCGCTTCTTGGTGTTCAGTAACGCTTAGGCTTCGTCAGGCTTACCCGACTTGTCCTGCATGTTGGAGGCGATGTTGCGCATAGCGTCCTTTGCGTCCGTGGGCTTGTCCACAGCAGAGTGCTTGGCCGTCTCAGCCGAGTCAGCGTTCGCCCCCTCGTGGGCGCTCTCAGTGGACTTGTTGTCTAGAGCGTCCTTGACATCGTCCACAGCAGTCTTGACCTTATCCACGACGACGTTGCTGGCGTTGTTGGCTGCCTTGAGCACCTCCGTGGCCGGGTCCTTCTTCTCCGCGTCCTTAGTGTCTGCGCCAGCGGGCTTGGGCGGTACCGTCGGATTCAGCGGAGCGGGAGTCTTCCAGGGGTCCTCAATCGGCTGGGAAGCCTTCCACACTGCTGCACCCGCAGCAACTGCTGCGGTGATGACTCCGACGATGAGCCAGCCCTTGCGGCCGCCCTTCTGCTTCTTACGCAGATCCTTGGCAGCCTGCTTGGCGGCATCGGCTGTAGCCTTCTTTGCGCGGGCAAGGGTGCGCTTGTTCCCAGTAACCCGAGTGACTGCGGCTTCTACCTGCGGAGGAATGGTGGTGCCATCGAGTGCGCGGCCCACATTGCCAGCTGCCTCGCCGAGTTTTTCGGAGAGAAGGGGAATGTACTCGCCCACCACGCGGTCACGCGCGCTGTTCAAGGCCGGGGTGGCCCGGTCCAGTGCATCCTGGATACGGGGGGTGGCGCTGTCCATAGCATCGGACAGCCGCGGAGCGAGCTTATCCAAACCTTCCTGGATGCGCGGCGTCACGGTTGCAACACCGTCGGACGTTGCTGAAGCTGCCTTGCGTAAACCATCCTGAATGCGGGGTGAGGCCTGCTCAAAACCCTTTTCAAGACGGGGCTTGGCCCAGTTCAAGGCTGCCTCTACACGTGGCGCTGCCCAATCCCGGGCGTTGTCGACGCCGCTGTTGAGAGTATTCTCTAGATCGCGGGCTACGCGGTCTGCTTTTTTCACAACTACCTCCTACGAAGATTTGGCAATTCCATCCTTAGCCTACGTCGATTGGCAAGGGTGGGCCATTTTTGCACAAATTCCGCTGGAAATTTTCACTCTGCGCGGAACATGGGCCCCACGGGCAAATACAAGGGAGCGGACTGGACTTTGCATGGAAGAATGGCCCTATGACTGCTATTCCTACAGCTAAAGCAACCATCCACACCACCGCTGGCGACATCGTGGTCAATCTCTTTGGCAACCATGCGCCCAAGACGGTTGAAAACTTTATTGGCCTGGCCACGGGCGAGAAGACGTGGACTCACCCTGAATCGGGCGAGGACAAGACGGGTACGCCGCTTTACGACGGCACCGTCTTCCACCGCATCATCAAGGACTTCATGATCCAGGCCGGTGATCCCTTGGGCCGCGGCGTGGGCGGACCCGGTTACA
>JABBNV010000005.1:28482-29259 GCA_019352125.1 Acidobacteriota bacterium
CGGTTACAACTTCGACGACGAGATCCACCCCGAGCTCAACTTCAACGCTCCGTACAAGCTGGCCATGGCCAACGCCGGTATTCGCATGGGCAAGGGCACCAACGGCTCTCAGTTCTTCATCACCACGGTGAACACTGACTGGCTCTTCGGAAAGCACTCCATCTTCGGTGAGGTTGCGGACGAGGAGTCCAAGAAGGTTGTTGACGCCATTGAAGGTGTTAAGACCGGTGCTGGTGACAAGCCTGTTGAGGACGTCGTTATCAAGAGCATCACCGTAGAGAAGGTCTAGTTTCACCTTGAGTTACGGAGTTCCGACGGCGGGCGTGAGCGCCCCAGTGTGCCCACGCCACCCGGATCGGGTGTCCTACGTGTTGTGCCAACGGTGTGGGCGTCCAGCCTGCCCAGAGTGCCAGCGTAGTGCCGCCGTCGGAATTCAGTGCGTAGATTGCGTACGTTCAGCTAACTCCACGGCGCCCGCGTATAGGACGCCCTACGGCGGAAAAGTGCGCACCGGTGCACCGATCATCACGTACATCATGATCGGGCTCTGCGTGCTGATGTTCCTGGCCGAGCTACTGATTCCTAACGGAGCAGTTTTTCAACAGTTTGCATACGCGCCGTACATCACGGAGTTTGAGCCGTGGCGGATGATCACCAGCGCGTTCATGCACTCCACCGGGTTCCTGCTGCACATTGTGTTCAACATGTATGCCCTGTGGATTCTGGGAAGGTCTTTGGAACCGATCCTGGGGCGCGCTAGATATTTGGCGTTGTATC
>JABBNV010000206.1:0-648 GCA_019352125.1 Acidobacteriota bacterium
GAAAACGACTACCTTGTAAACGTGCGAATCGATATTGTGACCAAAGAGTTTCCGCCAGAGATCTATGGCGGAGCGGGGGTGCATGTTGCTGAGCTCAGCCGGGTCCTGGCTGCCCAGGTCGACCTGAGGGTCCGAGCCTTTGGCGCGCCTCGTCCCGGCGACTATCACGGGGCCAAAGTAACCAGTTACGCCACTCCTGATTTCCTGTCGCAGAGCAATCCGGCTATTGCAACGTTGGGCACGGATTTAGCGATTGTGCCGGATCTCGCTGGTGCTGATCTCGTTCATTCGCACACCTGGTACGCCAATATGGCGGGGCACATTGGCGCCCTGCTGCACGGTATTCCACACGTCCTGAGTGCCCATAGCCTGGAACCGCTGCGGCCGTGGAAGCGGGAGCAACTTGGTGGCGGCTACGCAGTTTCCTCCTGGGCCGAGAAGACGGCGTATGAGGGCGCGGCCGCGATCATCGCCGTCTCTGCTGGCATGCGTGAGGACATCCTGCGTAGCTATCCAGACGTCGATCCCGCAAAAGTACGCGTGGTTCATAACGGGATTGACGTGGTGAGCTGGGCTCCGGATGAGAAGGACGACGCCGTCCGGACCCTTGGCATCGATCCGCACCGACCGTCGGTGGTCTGGGTGGGG
>JABBNV010000206.1:658-5161 GCA_019352125.1 Acidobacteriota bacterium
CCGTACCTCCTGCGTGCCGCTGCTGCATTGCCGCCGGACGTTCAGTTGGTGCTCTGCGCCGGTGCGGCTGACACACCGGCGCTGGCGGCGGAGGTCAACGAGCTGATCGCAGGCCTGAAGGCCACACGTGATGGCGTAGTAGTGATTGAGCGGATGCTGCCGCGGCGTGAGCTAATCCAAGTGTTGTCACACGCTACGGTTTTTGCTTGCCCCTCCATTTATGAACCCTTGGGCATCGTCAACCTTGAAGCCATGGCGTGCGGCGCCGCCGTCGTCGCCAGCGCAACAGGTGGCATCCCCGAGGTGGTGGACCATGAGGTCACAGGTTTGTTGGTTCCGCTGGAGCAGGTGCAGGACGGTACCGGTACGCCGTTGGATCCTGAGCGGTTCGTCAAGGATCTAGCTGACGCCCTGATCGCTGTCGTCAGTGATCCGGCCAAAGCTAAGCAGATGGGCGCAGCGGGAAGAACTCGTGCGGCCGAACACTTCTCCTGGGACACGATTGCCGAAACCACACTCGAGGTCTACCGCAGCGTCCTTTAACTCGAAACGCGGGTGCAGATATCGACGCTAAGAGCAAATAATGGCGTCGAAATCTGCACCCGCGTTGGGCCGGGGGGTTACTTCTTCCTTGCGGACTTCACCTTCAGTAGGAGCGTCTTTTCATCCACCGGTGCAGTCCCGCTGGCGCGCTGGGTCCGAGCGTAGTCCATGGCCTCATCCTGGCGGATCTTCTCGGCGCCGGTGGCGATAGGTGCCCTCAGGTGAGCCTCGGTGTAGCCAAAAGCATCCACCAGATCCAGTGCGTGCGGCCGGAGCTGAGCCAACAAGTCGTTGATGGAATCGCCCACGGTGCGGCCACGCTGCATAGAAAGACGGCCATTCATCAGGTACCAGGAGAGGTGCTTTTCGATAAGCCCTAGACCAAACAGATCACGTAGCCAAGTCATCACCTTGCGGGTTCCGGCGTCCTGAATCTGCTGCAGACCGTCGGTGAAGGCCTCCCACTGCAGCAGCTCAGCGTGTGCCTGTGCTGCCTCAATCAGCTCATGCTGGTGCGCGTTGAAGATCTTGGCAGCCTTGTCCTGCGGCAACTTCGCTGCAACCTTGAGGGCACCGCCAACCTCAGCCACCATGGCCTGTACTCGTTCGGTCAGCAGCGCGCGCTGTCCGGACTCGTCGCGGAGGGCTACCACGGCCTTCTGTGCTGAACCCGTATCGGCAACAAACTGTGCCACCTGGCGCAAACCGGTCTTATTGATGGTGAGATCTGCTGCCTGTCCTACGGCAAAGCGAGCCAGCACACCGAAATCTACGTTGCGGAATTCTTTGGCATAGTCGGCCAACAAGCGCTTGGCAACCAGCTGGAGTAGTACCGTATTGTCCCCTTCGAACGTGACATAAACATCCAGATCGCTGCGCAATGACGTGAAGCGGTTTTCGGCCATGAAACCCGCGCCGCCACAGGCCTCCCGGCATTCTTGAAGCGTTTCCAGTACGTGCCAGGTGGACAGCGGCTTCAGCCCCGCGGCCAGCGTTTCGAGATCTTGGCGGTCCTCATCCGTGTCCGCGCGGCCCGAGAAGACGTCGTCGAACTTCTGCAATAAACCCTCGTGCGCAAAGCTGGCTGCATACGTGGTGGCGAGGAGGGGGAACAGTCGGCGCTGATGGCGCTGGTAATCCAACAGCACCTCTTCATCTGTGTCCGAAGAGGCATTGAACTGGCGCCGCTCACTGGCATAACGCACAGCAATTTGGAGGGCGATCTTGCTGGCAGCGACGGATGCGCCATCTAGCGAAACGCGGCCCTGAACCAGGGTGCCGAGCATGGTGAAGAAGCGCCGGCCGGGAGTCGGAATAGGCGAGCAATACTGGCCATCTTTGTCTACATTGCCGTAGCGGTTGAGAAGATTCGTGCGCGGGATCCGGACGTTGTCAAAGGCAATGCGACCGTTGTCGATACCGTTGAGGCCACCCTTGATGCCGTCGTCCTCCGTGGTGATCCCCGGAAGCCATTCTTTGGTGGCTGGGTCGCGAATGTCCACGTAGAACGCATGGACGCCGTGGCTGACGCCACGAGTTACCAATTGGGCGAAGACGACGGCGGCCACGCCATCCTTTGCTGCATTGCCGTTGTACTCCTTCCAGGCAGCTCTAAACGGCGTGTTGATGACGAATTCGTCGGTGGCCGGGTCCCACGTTGCGGTGGTGCCAATGGAGGCTACATCGGAGCCGTGACCGATCTCGGTCATGGCAAATGCGCCAGGAGTATCCAGACTGAGAATGCTGGGCAACCACTTATCGTGGTGTTCTTCGGTGCCCAGGTGCAGCACAGCGGATCCGAACAGACCCCACTGAACGCCTGCCTTGATCTGCAGAGACGGGTCCGCAGTGACAAGTTCCTCAAATGCGGCAACGTTGCCTCCGTGTTCCCCAGCGCCACCGAACTTCGTGGGAAATGCGCGGTGCACGCCCTTCATCTCCACCAGGTATTTCATCTGTTCAAAGGTGCGCTCACGGTGTTCGTGATAGTCCAGACCTTCAATCTTGTGGAGGCGGGGCTGTGCGGCGAGTTCGCGCGACTCGCGGCGCACATCCGCCCACTTACCCAACAAGATCTCGCCCAGTTCCGCCGTATCAATGCGCGATGAGTCTATGGAATTGGCGCGATCAGTGCGTGGGGAGGAATTCAGCAACTCAGTCATCATGATCCTTTGTTTACTTGATGGGTTGACGCTCGTACCGAGCCGATGTCTTTTTGGATGCCGTGCAGAAGCCAATGAGCAATATATTGAGCCATGGCTTCGTGGTCGGGTTTTTGGGGTGTTTCTGGGCTGCTGAGCCACAATTCACCGGCGGCGCGGACCAGCCCAATGGCCGCGGTGGGCCAGATGTCCAGCAGTGCGGCGCTGCTGTTGGATAGTGAAGCGGAGAGGGGGCGCGAGAGCATTCCGGTGATCTCGTCGAAGAAGTGTCCCAGCGCTCCCGTGGCGTTCATGACGTCAGTGGATTGTGAAGTATTTTCAGGCGTCCACTGGGTGACGAAGGCATAGACGTTCGGTGACGTTTCAGCCATTTCAAGATAGGCAGACACCATATTCACCAAGCCGTCGACCGGATCTGTGGCCGTCTGTGCCGCTTCGCGAATCCGGCCTTTCATCTGGTTCAGTACCACTTCGCCAACAGCCTGCTGAAGGCCTGCTTTGTCCCCAAAATATCGGTAATAAACGGACTTACTGGTGCCCGCGGCCGTGGCGATGTCCTCCATGGACGCGTCCGGACCCAAGTGGTGCACAGCGCGGCGGCTTGCCTTAATAAGGCTCTTGCGGCGTTCCTCGCGGTGGGCGGCCCAGCGGGCGGACCTGCCATCCACCTCGCCGGTGGCAAGCGTGGAAATATCATTGCTTGAGTTCACGATACCAAGCGTATCAGGTACGCTTGGTATCAGTAACAATTACCAAGCTGAGGGAGACTGCATCATGGCCGAGAATGCCAATAAGTCGCGTACCACCGAGGGCCGCACAGCGCTGAACGCATCGCGGAAGGCCGTCGTCGTCGGCGGTAACCGAATTCCTTTTGCCCGCGCAGGTGGCGCCTATACGCGTGCGTCTAATCAAGACATGCTCACAGCAGCGCTTGACGGTCTGGTTGCTCGTTTCGGCTTGCAGGATGTGCGCATCGGCGAGGTTGCCGCCGGCGCCGTCCTGAAGCACTCACGTGATTTCAACCTCACCCGCGAAGCAGTACTCGGTTCGGCGTTGTCTGCAGAAACGCCTGCATTTGACCTTCAACAGGCCTGCGCCACAGGAATGGAAGCAGTACTGGGGCTATCCAACAAGATCAAGTTGGGTCAGATTGACTCGGCAATTGCTGGTGGTGTGGACAGCACCTCCGACGCTCCCGTTGCAGTATCCGATGGGCTGCGCAACATTCTCCTTGATCTCTCCCGAGCAAAAACCATGGGTGCCAAGCTTTCCATTGCTGCAAAGATTCGGCCCAAGGACCTGACCCCGGATACGCCGTCAACAGGGGAGCCGCGTACGGGGTTGTCCATGGGAGAGCACCAGGCCATCACTACGGCACAGTGGAAGATCACCCGAGAGGCGCAGGACGAACTGGCGGTAGCCAGCCACAAGAACCTGGCCGCGGCCTATGACCGCGGATTTTTTGATGATTTGCTGACTCCGTATCGCGGATTGACGCGCGATTCCAACCTACGTCCGGATTCCTCGATGGAAAAGCTGGCAAAGCTGAAGCCTGTGTTCGGTAAGAACCTTGGCGCCAACGCCACGATGACTGCTGGTAACTCCACCCCGTTGACGGACGGTGCCTCAACCGTGCTATTGGCCTCCGAAGCGTGGGCCACCGAGCATGATTTGCCGATACTTGCCGATGTGGTTGATGGTGAAGCTGGTGCGGTCGATTTTGTGCACGGTAAAGACGGCCTGCTCATGGCCCCGGCGTTTGCCATTCCGCGGCTCCTTGCCCGGCAAGGCCTCACCC
>JABBNV010000207.1 GCA_019352125.1 Acidobacteriota bacterium
CAAGGATGGCGTCGAAGCAGATCTGCAGCGGCTCCTGGCGGCCCAAATCGACACTCTGGGACCCGGCTATTCGCTGATTCGACGCGAATACTTCACCGCCATCGGCCCGGTGGATATCCTTGCCCGTGACGGCAACGGCGGCACCGTGGCCATTGAGCTCAAGCGGCGCGGGGACATTGACGGCGTAGAACAGCTAACGCGGTACCTGGAGCTCCTCAACCGAGATCCCCTGCTGGCACCGGTGCGCGGAATCTTTGCCGCCCAGCAGATTAAGCCGCAGGCCAGAGTACTAGCCACCGACCGAGGGATCGAATGCCGCACACTTGATTACGATGCTATGCGCGGTGTGGACGACAGCTCCTCGCGGCTGTTCTAGTCTAGGGACATGACTGACACTGAACTTTCGGGCGCAAACACGGTGCAACGGCGGCTATTCCTTGGCACGTTGGTCACCGATGGGCAACAAATTGACGACTGCGCCCTAGCGATCGCTGATCAGCGCATCGTTTATGCAGGTGAAGCCAGTGATTTTGACGCCGACGGCTTCGCCGCCGATCAGGTGACCCGTGTTGATCCAGGCAACCTGATCCTGCCCGGGTTGGTTGACATTCATAATCACGGCGCCCATGGTGGAGACTTCCCCAGTGGCAATGAGGCATCGGCCCGCTCTGCCATTGAATTCCTGCACCAAAGGGGCACCACTACCCTGCTAGCCAGCATGGTGACTGCCCCTCCGGCTGATCTAATGACAGGCATCAAGCTGTATGTCCGCCTTGTCCACGAAGGTTTGTTGGCTGGAATCCATCTGGAGGGTCCGTTTCTCTCCCATGCTCGGTGTGGCGCACAAAATCCTCACTGGTTGCAAGAACCGGATCTGGAACTCCTGCAGGAACTGGTCCGCGCTGGCGAGGGTCAAATCGCCACCATGACCTACGCCCCGGAATTGCCCGGCGCAGCAGCCCTGGTTGACCTGCTCACCAGCCACGGGATTACGCCGTCTTTGGGGCATACGGATAGTGATGATGCCACGGCTGCGGCCTCCCTTTCCCAGGCCCGCGAAGGTTTGGCCGGTGTCGGGTTCGATGGCGTGGCACCCCGCCCCACCGTCACGCACCTCTTCAACGGCATGCCCCCGATCCACCATCGTGCGCCCGGCCCCGTGATGGCGTGCCTGCGCGCGGCAAAGGCAGGCGACGCCGTCGTGGAGCTAATAGCGGACAACACACACTTGGATCCACGCACCGTGTTGAGCATTTTTACCCTTGTTGGTGCCGCCAATATTGCCCTAGTGACGGACTCCATGGCTGCGGCTGGCCTGAGCGACGGCAAGTACATGTTGGGGCCGTCAGCTGTGACGGTGCGTGGCGGCGTGGCCACACTTGACACCACCGGTTCCATTGCCGGCGGAACAGCTACCCTGCTGGATGTGGTGCGCAGGACGGCTGCAGCGGGTATCTCACTGGCGGATGCCGTGCTCTGTGCAACAGCCGTTCCGGCAGCAGTCCTGGGATTGGCTGACGAACTGGGCAGTTTGCGCCGCGGCCTACGCGCGGACGTCCTGGTAGTCACCGAGGAGCTGGAACTGGTGGAAGTAGTGCGTAACGGCCGATCCCTGGCCTAGTAATGCTGCGATTTCACTGCCACCTCGGCAACTTCTGTCACATCCAAAAGGGGTGTCAAGCGCCTATTTGAAGGCGATTGTGACCACACTAGTTAACATTTTGGTGAATCCTCGGCAACATGCGTTGACCCAAAGCTGATGCCGTGCAATGCTAATTGCGTCTTTGTGCAGGTATGTTATTCATGCTCGCAGGGCACGTTGCGCGCGTGAATGTTCACGGTGATTTGGGTTCAGATCCCCGTGGCTTCCACTCAAGTAACACGGATCAGTTCGAAGTGTTCTGATCGCATTAGTTCCATTATGAGGAGAAGTACATGGCACAGGGAACCGTCAAGTGGTTCAACGCTGAAAAAGGTTTCGGCTTCATCACCCCGGATGATGCAGAGGGGGACGTATTCGTCCACTACTCTGAGATTCAGACCGGCGGGTTCAAGTCACTGGATGAGAACCAGCGAGTTCAGTTCGAGATTGGTCAGGGCGCCAAGGGCCCTCAGGCCACCGGAGTAACCACCCTCTAGGGTTTCCACCGAATTCTTGAGTAAGAGGCGCCCTTGGTGCGGTATTCCCACAATGGACGCCGCACAGAGGGCGCCTCTTGTGGTTTTCTAAGCTTGTTTTCCTGGAGCCTAGCGCCAGGTACCTATCCCTACGACCGGGCCCGCCTCAAGCCACGAGGATAGCCCTGTATAGGCCTCAAACTTCATAGCCAAATGCAGGTCTTGCTGCTCGTACCGCAAGAGGACAATGACGACGTCGGGCTGGACTTTGCTGCGCTCCGCTTCCTTCGGAGCGCGCCGACCCAACAGCTCCAGCGAACTGCGTCGAAAATGATAGCGGGCGCTGGGGCTTAGTGAGATCATGTTGTACCACTGCAACTCGGCATCCTGGTAGCGACAAACGCCCATCCGCCAAGGCCCATCCGCCAATGACAAAGAAGCATCGGCTGTGCCAAGGGTGCGCCGCAAATAAAAGCGGCGCACCCCAAACAAAATCAACAGTAAAACCAGTACCGCAAAGATCACCGCAATGACGACAAACGCGGTACCAGGCTCATTCATCTATGGTGCTATCGCGTCCCTGCTTGGACGGAGTCATCTGCACCGTGCAGTGAAGCGTTGTCAGCAACAATAACTACCTTGTTGCTGTCCACGGAGAAAAATCCGCCGCTTACACGCACGTGCAGTCGCTCCCCATCCACCGGCACAATCTCTAGCTCCCCTTCAGCCAAGATGGCCAGCAGCGGCGAGTGACCGGGCATAATCCCAATTTCGCCGTCTGCCGTACGTGCCTTGACTAAGGTAGCCGCGCCGGAGAACACAAAGTGGTCAGCCGCAACGATTTCAACCTGAAGCTCAGCCATTGCTACTTCGTCGATCCCGTTGACTCTTGGATCTTGGCCCACTGGCGCTCAACGTCATCCAAGCCACCAACGTTGAAGAACGCCTGCTCCGCAATGTGGTCAACGTCTCCGTTGGCTATTGCGCTGAAACCCTCTACCGTGTCCTTGATGGAAACAGTGGAACCTTCTACGCCCGTGAACTGCTTGGCCGTGTAGGTGTTCTGGGACAAGAACTGCTGGATACGACGTGCACGGGAAACAACAATCTTGTCTTCCTCGGAGAGCTCGTCAACACCCAGGATCGCGATGATGTCCTGCAGTTCCTTGTTCTTCTGGAGAATCTGCTTGACGCGCACAGCTGTGTTGTAGTGATCCTGGCCGATGTACTGCGGGTCCAGGATGCGCGAGGTAGACGTCAGCGGATCCACAGCCGGGTACAGACCACGTGAAGCAATTTCACGGGAGAGCTCAGTAGTGGCGTCCAAGTGCGCAAAGGTCGCGGCCGGGGCCGGGTCGGTGTAGTCATCAGCAGGAACGTAAACGGCCTGCATCGAGGTGATGGAGTGACCCTTGGTGGAGGTAATGCGCTCCTGCAACAGCCCCATTTCGTCTGCCAAGTTCGGCTGGTAACCCACGGCGGAGGGCATGCGGCCCAACAGTGTGGATACCTCGGAACCTGCCTGTGTGAAACGGAAGATGTTATCAATGAACAACAGCACGTCCTGGTTCTGAACATCGCGGAAGTACTCCGCCATGGTCAGCGCGGACAGGGCCACGCGCAAACGCGTTCCCGGCGGCTCATCCATCTGGCCGAACACCAAGGCGGTGTCCTTCAGTACGCCGGACTCCTCCATTTCAACCCAAAGGTCATTACCCTCACGGGTACGCTCACCCACACCGGCGAACACGGAAGTACCACCGAAGTTACGGGCAACACGTGTGATCATTTCCTGGATCAACACGGTCTTACCCACACCGGCACCACCGAAGAGCCCGATCTTTCCACCCTTGATGTAGGGGGTCAGCAAGTCAATCACTTTGATGCCGGTCTCCAGCATTTCGGTGGAGCCTTCAAGCTGGTCGAACCGCGGGGGCTTGCGGTGGATCGGCCAGCGCTCGGTAATTTCCAACTCCGAGGCAGCAATATCCAGCGGCTCCCCCAAGACGTTGAAGATATGGCCCTTGACCACGTCGCCAACGGGGACGGAAATAGGGGCACCAGTGTCAGACACGGCGGCGCCGCGAACCAGACCGTCAGTTGCCTGCAGCGAAATCGCGCGGACAAGATTGTCGCCCAGGTGCTGAGATACCTCGAAGGTCACCGTGTGGGTGGCCCCATTCAGGGTAATTTCAGCGTTGAGGGCATGGTAAATACCGGGGATTGCGTCAGCCGGAAACTCGACGTCGACAACCGGACCGATAACCCGGGCAATGCGGCCCGTGGCGGTTGCTGTGGCAGTCATCTCTCTCACTTCACTCAATGTAGATGGCATGAAAATAAGTTTATCTCTTGGTGCTGTTCAGTCTCTAAGAGGCGCTTAGCGAATCGGCGCCGGCCACAATCTCAGACAACTCTTGGGTGATTTCAGCCTGACGAGCCGTATTGGCAAGTCGGGTGTACTTCTTGACCAAATCACGTGCATTGTCCGATGCGGACTTCATTGCCCGCTGACGTGCTGCCAGCTCACTCGCTGCGGCCTGTAGCAACGCGTTGAATACCCGCGACTCAATGTAACGGGGCAATAGCGCGTCGAGAACTTGTTCCGTCTCCGGCTCAAATTCGTACAGCGGCAGTAGTTCTGATTCGTCCTGTACCTCTTCCTCGGAAACTTCCAGGGGAAGAAGCCGAACAACGGTTGGGGTCTGAACCACCATGGACTCGAAGCGTGTGTAAACAAGATGAATCTCGTCAACGCCACCACGCTCATAGTCTCTGGCAAAGTCTTCCAAGATTGTCTTGGAAATGTCCTGAGCCGTTTCGAACACCGGAGCGTCCGTAGCGTCGAGCCAGGACTTCTCAAACTCACGGTTCCGGAACTGAAAATAGGACTGAGCCTTATTTCCCACCAGATACGTCGTGATCTCCTTGCCCTCGGCATGGAGCAGCTCAATGAGCTGCTCGGCCTGCTTGAGGACGCTGGCAGAATAGGAACCGGCCAACCCTCGGTTGGACGAAAACACAACGATTGCAGCGCGACGA
>JABBNV010000208.1 GCA_019352125.1 Acidobacteriota bacterium
CTATCCCGGCCTACGTCGTGGCTCATCAACGCCTCGGTGATCACTATGTAGCTGTTGGCATCAAACCTGCCCGCCAGCTTTTCCGCTTGGTGATCCAAGTAGCTTTCCACCCGGTACCGATGGCTGGCGCTGCCCGTGGAGCTGTGCCGCAGGCGTGACTCCCCCACTGGTTGGTCTGATCCCTGAGCATCGCGGCCAAACCGAACGTGCAGTTCCGTCTCGGACCGGTAGCTAATGTGGGCTATCCTCCGGGCAAGCCCCAGCCCCTCCAAGGGAGGCTGAGACGTGTAGTAGTCCCCACCGGCAAAGTTCTTATCCTGTCGAATGGCCATGACCTGCGTCTGGGCCAAGGCAATCTGCTCTGCCGAGCTGGCGGCGCAGGCGGCTACTACTGCGCAGCGCTGCACCCGCTGGGGGTACATTGCTGCCCACTCCAAAGCTCTGGCACCGCCCATGGATCCGCCCACCACGGCATACCACGTACTGATGCCCAGCAGATCAGCCAGTTGAGCCTCCGCGTGCACGGAATCTCTGATGGTGGTGAAGGGAAAACGCGAACCCCAGGGACGCCCATCCGGTGCAATGCTGGATGGCCCGGTGGTGCCGTAGCAGCCACCCAAAATGTTCACGGCCACCACAAAGAACTGGTCCGTATCAACCGCTCTACCCGGCCCTACCAGCCCTTCCCACCAGCCGTCGTCGTCGCTCACTCCGCGGCTCACATGTGTGCTTCCAGTCAAGGCATGCTGCACCAGCACGGCGTTGGAAGCGTCAGCATTCAACTGCCCCCACGTCTCAAAAGCAAGCGTAACGTCCGGCAAGAACTGGCCAGTTTCCAGTTCCACGGTGCCAATGTGGGCATAGCGGACTTCGCCGTCCCTGGCCTCCTGCCAGCCGTTGGACTCCACCAGAATTGAGGACGAGGTGATGGCGGTACTCACGCTTCCTTGGCCGCGCGGAATCCGGCCTCTAGATCCGCAATAATGTCTGCTACGTTTTCGATTCCCACGGACAAGCGAACCAGCGACGGCGTCACTCCCGCAGCCAGTTGGGCCTCCGGTGTCAGCTGGGCATGCGTGGTGGAGGCCGGGTGGATCACCAGCGAACGCACATCACCAATGTTGGCCACGTGGGAGTGGAGTTCCAGCCCATCCACAAAGCGCTTCCCTGCTTCCAGACCGCCCACAATGTTGAACGCAATCACCGCACCGGTGCCCGCAGGCCCGTACTTCTGTCCACGCTCAAACCACGGGCTGGACGGCAGGCCAGCATAAGCAACAGACTCAACATTCGTGTTGCTCTCCAGCCACGTAGCAACAGCCTTGGCGTTCTGCACGTGCCGCTCCACCCGCAGGCTCAGTGTCTCGATGCCCTGCGCAATCAGGAACGCGTTGAACGGAGAAACTGCGGAGCCCAGGTCACGCAGCAACTGAACGCGTGCCTTCAGAATGTAGGCAAGGTTGGCGCCTAGAGCACTGCCCACACCTAGATCGCGGGCAAACACCAGGCCGTTGTAGCTCTCATCAGGGGTATTGAAGCCAGGGAATCGCTCCGGATCCTGCGCGTAGTCAAACTTACCGCCGTCCACAATCACGCCGGCAATCGCGTTGCCGTGCCCGCCCAGGTACTTGGTGGCGGAGTGAATAACGACGTCGGCGCCCCACTCGAGCGGGCGGATCAGGAACGGCGTGGCAAGGGTGTTGTCCACCAGCAAGGGCACGCCAGCTTCGTGGGCCACCGCAGAAATGCCCTCAATGTCCAGAACATCCTGACGCGGGTTGGAGACGCTCTCGCCGAAGAATGCTTTGGTGTTGGGGCGGATCGCTTCCCGCCACTGGTCAAGGTTGTCCGGGTCTGCCACGAAGGTGACCTCGATGCCGAACTTCTTGAAGGTCGATGCCAACAGGTTGTAGGTTCCGCCGTAGACGCTGGGGCTGGCCACTATGTGATCCCCCGCCTCAGCCACGTTCAGCAACGCGAACGTGGTGGCTGCCTGCCCGGAAGCGAGCAACAGCGCGGCCACGCCGCCCTCAAGCGAGGCAATACGCTGCTCCACTGCGTCCTGTGTGGGGTTGCCAATGCGTGTGTAGATGGGTTCCAGCTCTGCGAGCGCAAAGCGATCCGCCGCGCTCTGTGCACTGGGGAACACAAACGAAGACGTTTGGTAGATAGGTAGGGCCCGGGCACCGGTTACGGCATCCGGAGTTTGACCTGCATGAATCTGACGGGTTTCAAAAGACCATCCGTTGGACATTGCCTGCTCCTTCATTGAAGGGTCACCAACGTCAGTACTGGACGGAAATGTTATGGCTGTGCCCGTGCAGTTACTGGGCCGGTGGCCCGCGCTTGCCCGCACGACTTATGCGGGCCAGGTCTTCACCCGGGGCACCCCACCGCGGAGGAGGGTTGCCGGTCAGCGAGCCGGGGCTTGTCGCTGACACTCATGACCTAGCTCTAGTGTTGGCCAAGCAAGGGCCCCAAGGCAACAATGTGACGAAATTATGACTGAGGCGATCGAGGTCACCAGACGTCCCACCATGATTAGGGGACCCTAAGTCGAGACCGCGATCACAAAGTGCCAGTATGAACCTATGCGCATGGATCATGTTTCTTACGCCTGTGAACCAGACGGCTTGGCTGCCACGACAGAACGAATTTCAACGGCCCTTGGGGTCGAGGCGGTACGAGGCGGAGTACACCCCCGCTTTGGCACCCGCAACATGATTATCCCCTTGACTGACCACCATTATTTGGAGGTTGTGGAGGTGCTGGATCATCCCGCCTCTGACAAAGCACCCTTTGGTCAGGCTGTACGAGCCCGGTCCGCCATGGGTGGTGGCTGGATGGGCTGGTGCGTTGAGGTCCAGGATCTCTCCCCCTTCGAAGAGCGTTTGGGGCGCAGCGCCGTTCCAGGGAATCGTAAATTTCCGGATGGGCAGGAACTTGTCTGGCAGCAGATCGGCATCAAGGGCCTCATCGCTGACCCTCAGGTTCCCTACATGCTCAAGTGGGAAGGGAACCCGGAGCTCCACCCGTCTTTGGCCCGTCCCAGCACCGTCAAGTTGGCCAAGCTGACCATTGCTGGCTCCGCTGAGCGCGTCACCGAATGGCTGGGCGAATGTGTAGAAAAGCCTCTTGAGGACGTAGCCGTGGAATGGATCGCTCCGCACGGCACGCCCGGCATCATGAGCGTCACGTTCGAGACCGCCAACGGACCGGTGACCGTCTAGGGTCCACCCAGCGTCCGGGCCAGCCTCCGGGCGTTTACCCGAAGCCAAGTCGTTTAGCCGAAACCCAGTAGCGGCCCGGCCAGGAACGCACTCATATCCAGGAGTGCATGGGCAATCACCAAGGGCATGACTCTGCCGTATTTGCGGTAGAACAGACCGAACACCACCCCCATGACCATGTTGCCCACAAAGGGGCCAAAGCCTTGGTACAGGTGATAGCTCCCGCGTAGCAGGGCGCTAAGCGCGATGGCCACGGCGGGCTTAGCGCCTAGCTTGCCGAGCCGGTCCAACAAGTAGCCCACCACAATAACTTCCTCCACAATCGCGTGGCGGACGGCGGAAATAATCAGCACTGGGATGGTCCACCAGTAGGCGCTCAGCCCACTGGTGGTGATGGCTGTGGTGATGCCTAGAGCGCGCCCAGCGGCATAGAGCCCCAGGGATGGTAGACCGATGGCCACGCCCAACACCACACCCCAGATAACATCCCGCCTCGGCCGGCGAAAATTGAAGCCAATGGCGGTAAAGGGGGAGGCATCGGGACGCCACAGAAAGTAGAGCGCCAGCGCTACCGGAACCAGGGCGAAGAAGATGCCCAGCAATTGGTAGGTGAGGTCAAAATATTCGCTAGAGCTGTCGCTGACGTTCAGCGTTGATGTTCCCTGTGCCAGTGGGGCTTTAGACATCTTTTCCAGTAATTGCACCACTGCGTAGACAGCCGACTGTCCCAGGGACACGCCAAGAACTATCAGCACCTCGGCACGCAGACGCCCCCGGGAGACATGTTGCTGTACGGGCTCTATGCGGCTAGTCATGATTCCTATCTTGCCGCCAATTTCTGGACATTAGCTGCATCTAGCCGTGGTTGTCCGATGGAAAAGTCTAAGCTAGCGGAATGAGTGCGCCTCGTCAGATCATCATGCTCCGCCACGGTCAGTCCGCGGCCAACGTGGATCAGAGTATCTACAATCGGGTTCCTGACTACCGCATCCCACTCACTCCGCTTGGCATTGCCCAGGCCAAGGAAGCTGGCGCCAAGGTGCGGGAAAAACTTGCTGGGAACAAGGTCTGCGTTTACGTCTCCCCCTACCTACGCGCCTATGAAACCCTCGAGGCGCTGGAGCTGGGCGACCTCATTGACAGGGTGATTGAGGAACCACGTCTACGCGAACAGGACTGGGCCAACTTTCAGGTGGCCAGCGAGATCGCAGATCAAAAAGTGCTCCGCGATGCCTATGGGCACTTTTTCTATCGCTTCCGCGAAGGTGAATCCGGCTCTGACGTGTACGACCGGATCTCCTCCTTCATGGAGACGCTGTACCGGCACTGGAGCAAGCCCAGTTACGCGCCCAATACGCTGCTGGTGACCCACGGGCTCACCATGCGATTGTTTTGCATGCGGTGGTTCCACTGGTCCGTGGAGTACTTCGAATCGCTCAACAATCCGGACAACGCGGACGTACACACCCTCATTCGGCAGGGAAACAAGTACCTGTTGGATGTTCCGTTCAACCAGTGGCAGCCCACCCCGCAAACGCAAACTGTGTTGCAGGCATCCCGCGTCATCTGGTGAGCGCAGTAACCATGCCTACAAGGCACTGAAGCATGACGCGGGAAGGTGACTATGCGCCGTCGTCGGCCACTAAGACGTCAATGCCGTGGGTTTTGAAATCAGCTACGGACTCGGCAGAGATCCCGCTATCCGTGATCAGCTTGCTGAACTCATAACCGTCCAGGGTGGCGAAGGCACGCTGGCCAATCTTGGAGGAATCCGCCACCATGTACGCGTCAACGGCGCGGCGGGCCATCATCGAATTGACCGCGGCCTCACCCTCGTCATTGATGGTGGGACCGAAAACCGGATCGATGCCGTTGATG
>JABBNV010000209.1:0-1974 GCA_019352125.1 Acidobacteriota bacterium
GCTCTTCCGATCTCCTGATCGGCACATGGCAAGTCTTCGACCAGATCTACACAGGGACGCAGGGTGGGCCGGCGAAAACGACGCTGACACCGGCCTACTTGTCCTTCAGCACTGCCTTCAATGATCAAAAATGGGGACAAGGTGCGGCTATCGGGTTCATCCTGTTTGCCATCATTATCGTCTTTACAATTGTGCAGCGAATGACTCTGCGAGAGCGAACCACCGTGCCCCGCAGGAAGCGCTTTAACATCACACCCACACAAGGGAAATAGCCATGGCTACACTTTCTTTAGCCCGGAATGAAAAACCACAGTCGGCACCAACTCACGTTCAGATCCGTAACAAGCGGCGAGTTGGGAAATGGGCGTGGCTTGTCTACGTACTCCTCGTGTCCCTCGCCATCCTGTATATCTTCCCGTTCCTCATAAACCTCGCAACCTCATTCAAAACGGAGCCAGATGCGGCCAGCGACCCGCTATCACTGATCCCACAAACCTGGTCCTCCGCCGCCTACCAGCGGCTGTTCCTCAATTCGGACTTCCCTCTGTGGTTCAAGAACTCTCTCATTGTCACGATTTTCGTTACCTGCGGACGTGTCTTCTTTGACCTGCTCGCCGGTTATGCACTGGCTAGGATCAATTTCCGTGGAAGATCAATAATCTTTGCCGGCCTCGTCGCCGTCATGGCTGTACCCGGCGTCGTGCTGCTGATCCCAAAATTCCTGGTGATTAACCAGCTTGGTCTGTACGACTCATACGCCGGAATGATCATTCCCCTCATGGCTGATGCAGCGGGTGTATTCATCATGAAAAACTTCTTCGAATCCATCCCCGTTAGTGTCGAAGAACAGGCACGTGTAGATGGTGCAGGAACCTTCCGAATATTTTGGTCGGTTGTCCTACCCATGTCCGTTCCTGCAGTCATGACTATCGTGATCCTCTCCTTCCAAGGGTCCTGGAATGAGCTCAGTCACTTCATTGTTTCCAGTCAGAGTCCAAGTCTCACCACGTTGACTAAGGGCGTCGCTCAGCTCTCGTCGGGGCAACTCAGTGCCGGTAGCCAGTACCCGCTCAAACTTGCCGCAGCCGCAATCATGACCATCCCGGTCGCCATCGTATTCTTCATCTTCCAAAAACGGATCATGAATGCCACCGCCGGAGCCCTGAAAGAATAAAAACACAGTGTTCCCAAACCCACGGATCAACGGACGGGCCGCACCAACAAGCACGGGTCGACCCGCAATCCTGAACCGCCACATCCAGAGTTGCACGTCGCTTCAGATCGAAAATCGTAAATCGTCCGCGAGCGGCGCACGTCGAGGACTTTCGTTACGAAATTTGCAGTATGTGCGCGCCTGCACCCAGTCGCGGCGCTCCGCGGGGGCGGACCACAGCCTCCCGTACATACTCTGGGGGGCACGTCACCGTACTTGTCGACAAACTACGTGGCTCACCACACCTTGACTGGTACGCGCGGGAAGCGGCAGAAAGACCATGGACGCACACAACTCCGACCCTCAAGATCCGAGAACAAGTGCATCTCGCGGTCACCCTTGGACCCGCGCAAGAGCCGGCTCAGACAAGAGAAGCTCCCCAGACTCCTGTGCGCTGCCATGGCAAGACGAAGAGAGCGTATGACCAGCAACCCCAGGCGCAGGTAGATGGCCGTATTCCTGACCGCCATTCGAACTGTCAAAAAGCCGTCGCTTCCAACGAAAAGTTAGTTATCGCCAGAGAACCTTGGTGCATGACAGTTCTCAGCATCGCCGCCGCGGCAGCCGCCCTGTCGGTGCTGAGGGGATGCGCCCCTCGGCAGGGCCGACATCCACCGCCGCTCGAGCACCCCCTTCTCTCTGCACACACTGCGGCTACGAGACACAGGTGCAGCACACATGCGTTGTTGCCGACCGGCCGCTGGACGACGGTCACGGCAATCCCCCCTGCGGGCTGGGCCAACTCCTAGATCGGAAGAGCG
>JABBNV010000209.1:1984-3178 GCA_019352125.1 Acidobacteriota bacterium
CGGCTTCCATGACGGCGCCTGCCCCACGCTGACCTTCCATGAAGGCCCCGGCGCCACGAGCTTCCGGAGAACTTGCTTTTGAGGAGTAGCTCGACTCCGACCGCAAGCCGCCTCAAACGGCGCAACCCGTCCGGGCATTTAGTGCTTAGCGCCGGATCTCTTGCGCCTAATCAGTGGGATTGGTCGGCCTAGCGTTCGTGTGCCGGATTTTCAAACGGCCTCGGGAGTATCGGCGGCGTCCGCGTCTGGCTCACGAACGTTCGTAGCCGGTGCCACAGGTCCCTATTATGGGATTTTTCGAATTCACGAGACTCACATGCCGCGCGTTAGACCGGAACGCCGAATTCGAGACAGTCCCGCGGTTGGAAATAGCGCGCGCCTTCATCGCACGTCGCTCTCGGCTGCGTCGATGTGGGCGTGCTGATGAAGATCAAGAGCATTCAGCCAACGATCGAGGGCTGGGACGGCATCTGGGCCCAGGGTGCCGCTGATCCATGCTTGAGCTCTCTCCCAGGCGGGTGCCGCTGATTCCAGCGCCGTTAGGCCTGTCGCAGTGATCTCCACTCGAGTGCTTCGCCCGGTTGGCGATTTCTCAGCAGCCCGAACATAGCCGCGGTCAACGAGAACATCCAAGTTTCGGCTAATGGTGGATCGCTCGAGTCCCAACCAGCGGGCGAGATCAGAGGGCCGTGCCGCCTTTTCAGGCAACGCCAGTTCTGAAAGTACTTCTAACTGCGGCAATGTCAGTCCTGACGTGCGCAGTTCGGCCTCGAAACGTCGAGCTACCAGCCGATGAAGCCGTCCAATGCGCCGCCCTAGGCACTGCTCCGACATCCACAATGCCTGCTTCCTCGCCCCGTTACCACTAATTTGCTGCATATGCACCTCCTTGTGTATTGTAACTGGTGCTGCAAGTGTTGCAGGTACATCACAGGAGGAAATATGTCGGAAATTAGTGAGCTGCTGGAACGCAATCTGGTCTTTGCGGCCAACGTCGACTTGGATCGACTGGCGATGCCGGAGACGATGCCGGAGCGTTTGACACTGTTGTTGACATGCGTGGACCCGCGTGTCGAGCCGGCGGGGTTCCTCGGAGTGAGCATTGGGGACGTGGGAGTATTGCGAAATGCCGGAGGTCGAGTGGACGACCGAGTAATCGAGGACATCGCCTATCTTGCGATGCGTCTTCACGTG
>JABBNV010000209.1:3188-5102 GCA_019352125.1 Acidobacteriota bacterium
CTGGATGTTGCTGTTATCCACCACACCCAGTGCGGAACTGGTCTGCTCGCCGAGGGCACGTTCCGTCGCACTTTCGCCGACCGCTCCGGCATCGATGAGGAGCTGCTTGCCCACAAAGCTGTCACCGACCCGGCACAGACGGTTCGGCACGATGTCGAGGTCCTTCTTAGCAGTTCGCTGCTTTCCAGCGACCTGGTCGCGTCCGTGTCCGGTCACGTGTTGCTGTTGGAAACCGGTTTCGTGGAGACGGTTGTCGCCCCGACATCCGTCTCCGAATAACCCGCCCATAACGGGCCGTTATCGGTGCCCCTCAAAGGCCAGTCCCGGTGGAGGCGAGGTTTGCTTGCCAGGCGCCGGGCCGGAACCCGGTGCTGTTGCGGAAGAACAAGGAGAAGTTGGACGCGTCGAGGAAGCCCAATTCGGTAGCGCACCGACTGGCCGTGTAGCGGTCATGAACGAGGAGGCGTTTGGCTTCCAAGACGACCCGGTCGGCAATATATGCTTTGGCGGTCGAGCCGGTGACCTTCTGAACCGCCCTCGTGAGGGTTCTCGGAGAGTAACCGAGGGTTCGGGCATAGTAGCCGACGTCGTGATGGGCCCGGAAGTGTGCCTCGACACTGCTGCGAAAGAGCAGAAACGGCGCGTTCCCCGACGTGGCGTTCCGGTGTGGCGGGACTGTCCGTGCGAGAAGGGCGGACAGGAGAATTTGCGGCAACTCCATCTGACTTAGGGTCGTGAATTCGCTAGTTTCCAGAGTTAGGTGGTTTCGTGCCGCATCGACATATGGCCAGTCAGCATCGGCGATCGGCCAGGTCGTGGACAGGTCTGGTGATGCGACGAGTTCCCGTGTGGCGTGAGTGACCGGCGCGGTGGGCACGAACACGATCACATGCCCCGAGAGGTCAGAGATGTCATCCCACCGGTGCACTGCCCCGGGCGCGATCCACACTGCTGTGTGCGGGCTGAGGGCATGTGTCGCGAAGTCGATGGCGACAGTGCCTTCTCCGCAATCGATGAGCGCCAGAACGCTGAAATCTGCTCGTTGCGTGTGGCGGTTGTTCAAAGCCCGGAGCCGTTCAAAAGTCAGCACCTCGACCGAGGAGCCGACGTCGAGTGCCGGTTGATAGGTCATCTGGCGAATGGTATCCATTAGTCCATTTTTCACCATGCAAAGACCGATCCTGCCGATGTGAGCGGGAGAGCGAATCTCTAGAATAGTGGCAGGTCGCAATAGCAAAGAAGTCGATGGTAGGAGCACAACAATGATCAGCATGACTCAAAGGCCGCTGCCCGTTTATGACCACCAGATCGGGGAGGGGCCAACCCTGGTCTTCCTGCACTACTGGGGTGGTTCGTCTCGAACCTGGCAGCTGGTTGTCGACGAGCTGCCAGGACGGGACATCATCACCGTGGACTTTCGCGGGTGGTCTCGCTCGGAGGGGATGTCTGGCCCGTACACGTTGCAGCAGTACGCGGCCGACGTGGTGGCCGTTCTGACTGATGCTGGTGCGGAGGACTACGTCCTGGTAGGCCACTCGATGGGCGGGAAGGTCGCTCAGCTGATCGCCGCGACCCGCCCTCAGGGTTTGCGGGGGATGGTTCTGGTGGCATCCGGACCGGCAAGACCGGCCGAGGCGATCACGCAGGAATACCGAAATTCTCTCTCCCACGCCTACGACTCCGAGGAATCCGTAATAGGCGTCCGGGACGCCGTCCTCACCGCCACCGCACTCTCGGACGCGCTGAAGGCGCAGATCGTCGCTGACTCGATGTCCAGTTCGCTGGAGGCCAGGATGGAATGGCCGTTGCATGGTATCGCGGAAGACATCACCGATAAGGCTCGCCTGGTCAGCGTCCCGGCGATTGTGGTGGCGGGCGCAGATGATCCGGTGGAACCTGTCGGCGTCCTTCGTG
>JABBNV010000210.1 GCA_019352125.1 Acidobacteriota bacterium
AGATTGTCATCTGTCAACACCATGGTGGCTGCCTCTCGGGCAACGTCCGTTCCCGATTTCCCCATGGCGACTCCTATGTCTGCCTTTCGCAGCGCTGGCGCATCATTGACACCATCACCGGTCATAGCCACCACATGTCCCAGCTCTTGCAGCGCGTCAGTGATACGCAGTTTGGCCTCCGGGGAGCTGCGCGCGAAGATTAGTTCGTCTTTATTCGACAGGAACACGGCCAGCTCTGAATCTGTCATCAGGTCTAGCTCGGATCCTGAAATGATCTGTAGCCCGCGGTATCCAATGCCTACTAATTTGGCAATTCCTGCTGCGGTTAACCCGTTGTCCCCCGTGATGACAATCAAGCGAATTCCTGCCTGATGGCATTGTGCGACAGCACCGGCTACTTCGGGCCGGGGAGGATCAATCATAGCCACCAACCCCAGGAAGGTCAGGTCGGATTCAGCCTCCTTGCGCGTCATGCCCCCAGCTGATGATCGCGGTATGGATCGGTCGGCCACGGCAAGCACCCGAAGACCCTTGGTTGCCCAGGTATCCACAACGTCGGCGATCAACGTCCTGTCCGCTAACGTCAAGGATCGGTCAAGTGGACCGTCGGCAATTCGAGTGCACAGGGGCAAGATATCCTCCGGTGAACCTTTGGTGTGCACCGCAGTTCCCTCACCCATTGCATCAATCGTGGACATTCTCCGAAGGGTGGGATTGAAGTGGAACTGGGCAACCCTTCGCGCACCGACGCGCCCAGACGTCACCCCAAGATCAGTCGCAAGGCGAAGCAACGCCAGCTCTGTTGGGTCACCAAACTCTTCGCCGTCGGCCAGGCTGGCACTGCTGCATGCCACCGCGACCGTTGCCAGTCGCCAATAGGCTGAATCCTTGGTTGGCGAGAGGGCGGAGAAATCCGGGCCCGCGGCACTGCCACGAGTCCAGACATTCGTCACCTTCATCATGTTCAGGGTCAAGGTGCCCGTTTTGTCTGTGCAGATCACACTGGTGGACCCGAGGGTCTCCACAGCCGAGATTCTCTTGACCAAGGCGCCCCGCCGCGCCAGCATTCGCACACCAACAGCAAGCGCCAGCGTGATGGTTGGAAGTAATCCTTCGGGAACATTTGCAACGAGCAACCCAATAGCAAAGTTGACGGTGTCGCCCAGAGACAGTCCACCAAAAAACATCCCCACGGGTATAAAGGCAAGGCCCATGCCAATGGCCACGAAGGCAATGAGCCTGGCCACGCGCGAAACCTGCTGTTCGAGTGGACTGACGTCACGTTCGACACTCTGGCTGAGCGCCGCAATTCTGCCTATTTCCGTGCGCATGCCCGTCGCGTAGACCACGCCTAACGCATCCCCACTGACGCATGCGCTGCCACTAAACACCACGTCATCGGCATGTACCAAGGGAACCTGTTCTGACGCAATCGGGCCCGCGCTGCGAAAGACGGGCAGTGACTCTCCGGTAAGCGTCGAGACGTCCATTTCAAGCGACCCAGACAGCAGGCGCGCGTCGGCCGAAATTCTGTCACCTTCCCTTATCACCAGGACGTCTCCCAGCACCAGATTGGCCGCGTCAATTACTGTCTCCTTTCCGCCACGCAGGACTCGGGCCTGCGACGGAATGTAGGCCTTGAGCGCCTCAACTGCTCGCTCCGCATGCCGCTCCTGGATGAAGGCAAAGAACGCGTTAAGCCCAATGACTGCAAGGATTGCTACTGCGAGTGGTAAGGACCCCGTGATGGCTGATAACACGGACGAAACCCATAGCAGCAACGCCAATGGGTGGATGAACTGGCGGCCAAGTTCTACGTACCAGTGCGGCTTGCGACGTTGATAAAGTTCATTGGGTCCATCCATGAGGCGACGGCCTGCTGCCTCGCGATCGGAGAGACCTTCGCGCCGACTTCGAAGATCACGAAGAAGGCGGACTACAGGTTCTTGCGGGTTCGGACTGATACTTGATAGCGCCTCATCAGGCTTGCGTGGCTCCACAAATTGCCGATTAAGCTCCATAGACGTCATTGCACCGTGTGGATACCCACCGTGTAAGGGGACAAGGGCCTCATTCCGGCACTAACATCCGTTCGGGGCGGCCACGCCGTGTCGCGCCACACTTGCCTTGCTCAGGAGGTCGTTCGACTTTGTATGGTGAGTTCGCCAAGTAAGAAAGTTGGATCAAGGACACGACGAACCGGCAACCACAACGAATGCACACCATCGCGCAGACCACAGCTGTAATCTCCGAACGAGTCCTAGTAGCTGAATTCCAAGGATTCTTCGGCCGGGCTTGTGGGAGCCGTCGAAGCCGCACTATAGGCCCAAAATGTTAACGCGGATTGCCCACCGTTGGCTCTGTACCACGGCATACCCGGACTGGTGGTTGACGTTGAAGCAGGGCTTTCCATGAGCGGCCGCCCCTGACCTCATTCCTTGGCGTACCAACCAGTATCCGGGGGACAACTTTCGGTAGCCTGTATCTGGCTGAGAAAGCAGGTGGTCCAAAGTTCAGCGCCCAAGACGAATCTGTATGCAATGCCTTGGCAGCAACCGCTCGCGTGGCCACCGATAACGCCCTGCAACGCCAAGCCAACCGACGTCGTCGTGCTATCCCCAGTAGAAGGCGAACCCGGACCAGCTATGGAGATGGCACTTGATCTGGAGGGCGTGGGTTCCTGCGTCATGATTCTGCCAAGGCCAGCTCGGCCCGGACCTAGATGTGTGAAGATCTCGAAACGGGTGCCCTCTAATGCTCCAGGATTGCCCTTGCTGTTGAACTCGTCAACGAGCGCAGGCTTCGTGAGTTCACGATGGTTGCTGACGACAGGGAGAGGATAGCCGAACCTCCTTGTGCTGGTTGTCACCGAGCCTCTCAACAACATCGTGGCGCACTCAAAAGCAAGGGAGGCTGGGATCACCGTTGACGTCGGCCCTACTCTGGCTGCTCTGGTTTTCACCGACGACGGCGACGGGTTGAGCTGTTTCGGCTGGGCCAACGTACGTGAACTGCGTCCTTGGGTACGCGAACGGGGCCGTATGGCCCTGTTACGGCTCTTCAAATGCCAGCATTGTGGAAGCTACTACCCAGGCATGAGGCAGTTGAGTCCTGTTGTCGCCGCAACCACGCTTTGCGGAACATGGCAACGAGATCAGGCGCGGCAATTCTGGGGGTACTTCTCACCGGGAGTCCTTAGCCAGGAGCTTAGAGGTCATGAAACATTCCATAGCAACGAGAACAAAGGGTGCTGGCCAGCTCCCTGCCCGCGACGGCGAAGTTGTCACGGAAGCGGGTGCACCAACAGACTGCACGGACGGCACTGCTGATTGCATCCCCTACCCTCATGCGGATGTGTCCAGCTTTGTGGCTCACGATTATGTCTGGTTGTATGCCGCCTCGCCATTGCGTTGGCGCACCGCTAGCGATACTGGAGCTCCCCTGGCAGCCATTGCCGCTGGTACCCTGCTGATCGATTATGGCGCGCAACTCTTAGTGGTCCAGCCAAGCGTCCTCGTTGGCGAGAGTTCTGGGTTATCGGTGCTGTCCCAATACAACTTGCACGTGCTCTTCATTGGCCTGTGGGACATCGGTGACGCCACATTGGCCTTGGCTCTGATTCTTCTCCTCTTCGTCATCCTGGCCTTTGTCTATCGGAGCGCTTTGGACGTCCGCTTTGAGGTGCTGGCCCTGCTGCTGACCTATCTGGTCCTGATTGCCGCAGGCACCATGCTCAGCATCGCCTTGTCACCCAGGATGGCAAAGCTGCGGCACAAGGCCGAGACAACGAAATATGACCATTCATTTCCGACCGCAACGCGTGGACGGGGAAAGCCAGCTATAGGAGTGATGACATGACCGGTAGTGTGAACGTCGACCCAGGCAGGGCAATGCCAGACAACCGCCAACACGCATCCGCGGGGGGCATCGTTGTGCTGGCCCTTGGAGTTCTGCTGACATTTATGGGCCTTGGTGGAGTGGGTGGTGGTATTGCCCTATCCACGGTGATTTTCCACCAGGACCCCAACGGGTTCATCAGTTCCCCCACGGGAACCTTCTCCACCGAAGCTTTCGCACTGACCTCGCCCCCTGCCAGGATAGAACCAAACGGGATCCTCTCAAACCTTGGTACTCTGCAGCTCAATGCCACTTCAACCACACCCGACGGTAAGGTCTTCATCGGCGTGGGACCAAAGGCCGATGTAGATCGTTTCCTCAGCGGCGTCCACATTAGTGAGGTCACCGGAGTGCAGACCTCGCCATTTCGGGTGAGCTACCATGACATTCCGGGGAACATTGACGCCACCCGGCCAGACAGACAGAATTTTTGGGCCGTGTCTGCCTCCGGTCCGGGAACCCAACAGATCACGCTGAATCCTCGTGGCGGTGACTGGGTAGTTGTCATCATGAATTCCGATGCCCAGGCTGGCGTCACGGCTGATGTGCAGGCCGCAGTCAAGTCTCCACTATTCGGCGCTGTTACACCGGCACTCTGGCTGGGCGGGCTGACGCTCGTTCTTATTGGCGCTGGCTTGGCAGCCGTCGGTGCCACATTATTGGGGCGGCGGATTCCACAAGTGGGCGGAACAGCAGTGTCGTCTCCCTCAGCCGGCGCGCCGCTCGGGCGTTACCCTATCCAACTCACGGGTCACTTGGATCCACAGCTCTCCCGCGGCCTATGGCTAGTGAAATGGCTCCTAGCGGTACCCCACGTCGTCATTCTCGCCGGCCTTTGGCTCGCAGTGCTGATCACCACCATCATTTCGGGAATCGCCATATTATTCACCGGCCGTTATCCGCGACCCCTTTTCAATTTTGCCGTGGGAGTCCTTCGCTGGAACTGGCGTGTGACGTTCTATGCCTATTCGGCGCTGGCCACTGACAAGTATCCACCCTTCACCTTGGCTTCAACCGACTACCCTGCGGATCTTGTTGTCCTCTACCCCCAGCGACTCTCACATGGGCTGGTACTCGTCAAGAGTTGGCTATTGGCTATCCCCCATCTGATCATCATCGGGATCTTCACCAACACGGTGTGGTTGTCCTGGAATGGATTTGACGCATGGTCATCCAGCAACAGCCGTGGCACTGCCACTTCCCT
>JABBNV010000211.1:0-634 GCA_019352125.1 Acidobacteriota bacterium
GCCAGCCAGGCGAGGATCGCGGTAAGCTTCTCGATGAAGGGGGCGGGGATCATGTGTGCGAACGTATATAGAACATTTGCCCCGGGCGAGGCAAGAGATTTTTTCGGGCGGGGCAGCGTGGCCGATCCGTGGCGGCAGAGGAGCGCTCGAGCCTGAACGCGGCCCTGGCCGGCCGCACCGCGAACGGCCATGCTGTGCCGCTCGCACACGCAAGCGCTCCTTAACTGTCGGGGCGACATTACGGATCGTCAGAATCGCCTTTCCTATTTGGCCCCTCAGTGTCGCTGCATGGTCCTCCGTCGCCATGCTGATCCTGATCCCGCATGCAGCGCCGCCGGCTGATCGTGATGGGGTTCGACACTTCATTAGGTGCTCCTTGACCAGTACGAACAGGTACTCTATGTGTCTGTTCGGTTCGCCTGATTGGGAGCCTCGCATGACACTACCACCACCCGAATCACCGATCATCAAAGGCCGTCGCGCTCGCGGCCACCTTGGTCATCTCAAACGCCTGTTCCATGATCACCCCGATGTCATCCGCAAGGTTTCCGACATCGAACGTCTTGTTGCTGAAACTCTTGATCCGGGCACTCTTGACGCCGCTACCGACAGTCGCTCGGCCTCCATCCGCGAT
>JABBNV010000211.1:644-5074 GCA_019352125.1 Acidobacteriota bacterium
CACTTTACTCACAACGGGCGCAACCTCTCGCAGGCAGGCCGGGTATTCATCTACGGCCTGTTCGATTTGGGATTGTCCGTCCGTACCGCGGCCGCTCGCATTGGCATTTCGGTTTCGTCAGCGCAGGCGCATCGTGGAACCTGGCTGCGCCGCACGAGGTTGAATTAAGCAGTATGACCACTGACTGGGGCAATCGCCGCCTCTCCCAGCGTCACCGAGAAGCGTCGTCAAGCGTCTAACCTAGACTCTGGAGAGAAATTTGCCAACCTATTGCCCCAATGGCGAATTGTCAGCCGGCACTGCAAGTGGGTGGATTTGACCATGACAGATCTAAGTGCGGCCCCTAGGGTTGCGGCAAGGGAGAAGCGGTGGCTGGTCCTCGCGGAGGATGGTCGCCACATAACGCTCGGTAGACATAGCAATCCGAGCGACGAGGAGGTCCTGGATGTCAGCCAGCAACTCAACGGTATGGGTCTCGCCGGATGGTTGGCCATCAGCGAAGGCGGATATTACAGCACCAATGCCGTCACTCTGCTGATGGTGCGGCAAATCACGGACAAGCTGGGTGACTGGACGCTTGCTGAAAGCCGCTGGAATGAACAACGCATGAAAGCAACGCGTTGAGTTACACGTACGGGCCTGCCGCAAACACTGTGTTTTCTTCAAAAAGCTAAATGGTTACGCTGCAACCCCGCAAGTTAGATGCTCCGGATTTCGCTGGCGTCAGCGAGGTTCGGCGTCGGAACATGGCAGCGATCAAAGGGAAGGATACGAAGCCGGAAATGCTGGTTCGGCGCGTAGTGCATCGGGCAGGTTATCGCTACCATTTGCACGTGAAGCGGCTTCCGGGGAGTCCGGACATGGTGTTTTTTCGGCGCCGCAAGATCATTGAGATTCGTGGCTGTTTCTGGCACCGGCACCACGGCTGCGTTTTGGCCGCGACGCCCAATACCCGCGCCCACTTTTGGCAAGCCAAATTTCAGGCGACAGAGGCCCGGGACGCCCGAAACTTGGCTGCCCTGCGTGCTGGCGGCTGGCAGGTTATGGTCATCTGGGAATGCGAGGTAAAAGACCCACTTCTCATGAATCGACTACAGGCTTTCCTCGGGCCGCCAGCTATCCCATTAGAATTGGAGGCATGCTGATTCGGCAGTAGGGGATTCCCTCCGAACCGGAAGCGGAGTACTGTTTGGCCGGCTGCGAGCGCGAATCGGCGGCCCGGGAACAGAGATGGACGCCGCAACGAGACCGAATCTTGCTGACACCGCTTTGGCCCGCAAGCTTGCACGGCTGGCGAGCGGTGCTCGACCGCGGGTGCTCGATCTGTTTTCCGGTGCGGGTGGCATCTCCCTCGGCTTCCACCGCGCAGGGTTCCAGATTGATGGCGCACTCGAAATTGAGCCGCTACCGGCCTTGACGCATGCATTGAACTTCCATGGCTGCGATCGCGACATGACCGCCCTTCACGCTCGGCCGCGAGATATGACACGCGTCGAGCCTGACCAGCTTGCGTCGGAACTCGGGTTGGGTGCGGTAGACGACGCGATTGATGTGCTCGTTGGTGGCCCGCCCTGTCAGGCATACGCACGTGTCGGAAGGGCCAAACTGCGTGAGGTCGCCGACCATCCGGAAGCATACAAGGTGGATCCCCGCGGGAATCTGTTTTTGCGCTATCTTGCCTATGTCAAAGCCTTCCGACCGCTTGCACTTTTGATGGAAAACGTACCGGATATTCTCCACTATGGCGGTCACAACGTCATTGAGGAGATGGTCGAGGCTCTTGCCGGCCTCGGCTATGCAGCCCGTTATAGCCTTATCAACACCGCTTTTCATGGCGTGCCGCAGATGAGAGACCGAGTGTTCCTCGTCGCTTATCGGCGTGAACTTCACGTCAAAATCCGCTTTCCTAAAGCAACAAACCATATGGTATTACCTCCCGGTTATGCGGGGACCCGGGCCGTAGCCTTACGATATGTCGATTTGCTTGGCGGTGCAGGATATGTCCAACCCGACCTCGGTGATGAAGGCCTGCCGGGACCGGTAACGGCAGAGGATGCCATAGGGGATATGCTGCCGATCAAAGGGACCAGCGTGAAGCGTGGTGCGCGGAGATTCACGACATTCGTCGGATACCGTGACCGCGATTCGATCACGCCCTATCAGGTGGCTATGCGGCAGTGGCCAGGGTTTGAATCCAATGGGGGTGTCCGCGACCACCTCATCCGATTTCTGCCTCGGGATCATCTTGTCTTCGCGGAGATGCGACAAGGGGCCGAGTATCCGGAGGCGCACGCGACGGCAGTCCGTATCGCGCAAAGAGAGGCGAAGAAGCTTGGAATCCGAGAGGGAACAAAAGCGTACGAGAAGTTTTATGCAAGCCTCGTGCCCCCCTATGATGTCTCGAAGTTCCCCAACCGGTGGTGGAAGGTGCGGCCTGATTGGCCTGTACGTACCCTGATGGCGCACATTGGTAAGGACACGTATTCTCACATTCATTGGGATGCCAAACAAGCTCGCACGATCTCCGTCCGCGAGGCGGCGAGGTTGCAATCGTTTCCAGACGGATTCATATTTGAAGGTGCAATGAACGCAGCGTTTCGTCAGATTGGCAATGCGGTTCCGCCGTTGATGGCAGCGTCAATTGCTGAAATTATCCGAGACACGTTGATGGATGCCGCCAAAAGGTTGGCCCTATTCCCCTATTAGACCGTTTCGTCCTCTTCTGGCCACATCACATATTTCTCTTCTCCCCAATTCAAAGTGGATGTCGCAACAGAGAAGCCGTCCACGCGGATGCCGGACGGCATATGCTTCTCGTGAATTGCCTTGAGTTGGTCTGCCAATGGTCGGATCTCGTCCGAAATGCGCAGCTTCCCACCATCGTCGTTGAGTTCGTAGACTCGGTAGATTCGATAGGGCACGGGCCCGGACGCTTCAATAATCTCCGCAAGAGAGAAGTGAATCACGTTCTTGAATGCGCCCCTGGTTGCTTTGGCATCAATGAGAGTGCGTTCGCCTGACACTGTGAGCGTATCAAAGTCGAAAGGCGAAACGGGGTTTTCGGAAGAGGTCCAGGTGTAGCTAGCAAGGTACCCAGTAGAGACCTGGGTGGCGAGATAGCCCTTCACCAAACCCTCGCCATCTTGCCCGGTTTGCTCCGCCTCTGCCTTCGCCTTGGCAAAATCAGAGCCGGACAGTTTCTTGCCTCCCTTGTTGGCAAGAAGCTTGCGCACGCCCTCAATGCCACCCTGAGCCGCGTCCTCAATCGCAGCATCCATCTCTGGATCGGCGGCGGCGATGTAAATCGGGTGCGTCTCCGGAACATAGGCACCAATGGCTAACTCCGCGATCTTTGCTGGTTTCACCGCGACCATGCTCTTATTGCCAAACAAAGCCGTCAGCGCCGTATGTAAGTGCGTGTCAGCGGTGCTCGCCTGACTGATGATAATAAGGTTCATCTCGATTGGGGACGTCTCACCGTTGAAGGCCATGACTGCCAGATCGCCCGGGCGGATGTCGTTATAGCGCGTTGGGTCAGTGGCCGGACCGGGGATAATCTCACCGTTCAATCGCCAATTCTTGGAGCTTGGGCTCTTGACGATCTTTCTCGTGAGTTCATTTGCACCCTTGCTGGCCGGACCGAAGATCGAGATCGGCAGCGGAATCCTGTTGTCATTCAACGCCGCTGTCGCGGAAAGATTGGGATACAACTGGCCGGTCATAACGTCGCCGTTCAGATTGATCCCTTTCTGACCACTGCCGCCGCTTCTCTGGAAAATGTCTCCAAAAAGTCGGCAATCACTGACGCTCAGTCGCTTTATGGCAATTTTGCCGGCCATTTTATCCCTTTCTCTCGCAGTCGCGGCCTCGGAAGGCCATTGTTTGTGCAGGTCGAATGCAAAGACCATTCAGCTCGCATTGGGGGCTACTGTTTCCAGTCAGCATCCTGGAAGGCAGAAAGCCCGATCTGTGGGCTGATTTTGATCCAGGGGTCGCTAGTCAAAGAACCCTTTGGCCGACGCCAATGCATACCAGCACTCCCGGGATCGATAAATCCATGTCGAACACCTTCCAGTGCAGCCCATAGCCGCCGCCCAGACTCTCGACCTTGCCCAGTTGCGGGTCGGCCGCCGTCTTCAGTCCCTACGCTAGGCGCGGCGGGAACGCGAGGCTGCCCCGTTCGTCACCGCCACGATCCCCCGATCGAGCGGGCGGCGGTACCGGGCCGGCACCGCACCCGGCTCGGTCAGGTGTGCAATCCGGCCGCGTTCCGACGTGGCGTCGATCGGCATCCGTCAGTCCGGTCAGCCCCGACCGCGCCCAATCCCGCGGAAACCCTCGCGCAATGCCCCTGCCGCAGCCGCCCCGACCGCTCTACACTCGTCCCCAACCGCAAGGAGACGCCCCAGGATGCCGGCCGACCTGCTCTG
>JABBNV010000212.1 GCA_019352125.1 Acidobacteriota bacterium
AGAGCTCGGTGCCAGTGGCGAGGTTCGGTCAGCGGGCGGCTTGTTCCGGGGGACGAGACTTCAAGGTCATAGGCCCGGCCGTCGTCGTGCGGGTCTGCATCGAGCGCATCCGAAACGGCCCGCGAAATCTCGGCGATAGTATCCAGCGATACGCCGCCCGTTTGGTCTTGTTCAAGGTCGACGACGACGCTCACCGTGCGATGCGAGCCAGCAACCACCACCGAAACGTCTTCCAGGAAAAGTTGGTGGGCAGCCACGGTGGGGGCCAGCAGGGTGAAGAGACGTTGGCCTTCGCCCTGAGCCTGCGCATGGTCCGCTGCAGTGGTCCTGGAGATCTTGGGGGCCTGAGACCGTTCCGATGAGGACATTCGTTTGCCGCCTCCCACTTGATGATGTTGTAACCATAAGAGTACCGAGTGCCACAGGCATTGCGCGACCGTTGAGGGGTTTGGCCACGGTGATCTGCACCGCTATGAGATGATGGGCCACTGTGACTGACTCCCAGCCCCCCGCTTCCACCGTGCCAGAGCACGACGTCAAACGGCGTATCGGGCCACGCCGAGCCACTGCGCCAGCGGGGCCCCCGGCAACGGCGTCTGCGCCAGCGGTGCTGGTGTTGGGCGAGTCATCGAGTCCCGTAGAACCCGTCATTGAGCCCACCTCGGACCCGTCCCTGGCGGACGCGACGCCACAAGCAGCGGACGCGACGCCGCAAGCAGGTGCAGTGGCGGAAACTGGGGCTGCTTCTGCGCCCGAGCCCACGCCCGAGCCAGCGGCAGAGTCCAAACCAGCACTTGCGGAAAAGCATGCGGAATCCAGCGCGTCGGAGCTGCAACAAGCACCTTCGAATCGCAGGGCGTTCAGACTGGAAATTGCAACAGCACACAAGCGACGAAGGGGCAGGTGGCTTTGGCTTCCCCGAGTGCTGGCTTTGTTGATTCTTTTTGCCGTAGTTGCAGCCATAGGCTCGGTTGTCACCGTTCCGGAAGCTCCGGCTCCTGCCGTGAGCGCCAGCGAGCAGTCCCGGCGCACGGCTCTCGAATCAGTATCCGCCCTGCGCGAGTCAGCCACTGCATTGGCTGCAACGGCCACCGCACCGGCACAACAAGCTGCCTTCGCCTCCGCCGCCACGACACTTAAAAAGCAAGAGTCAGCCCTGACTACCCCTCGGCCTGCAACTCCGTCTGCAACGCCCTCAAGCGCCGCTTCGTCGTCGTCGACCATGTCCTCCAGCACGCAACCGCCGACGCAGACAGACTCTAGCGCCTTTCTGGCGAAACTGACGGCCTCGGGAAATGACGCTGTGGCACGGGCACAAACCTCGCCCGGGCCCATGGCCAGACTCCTGCTTTCGGTGGGGACCGGACAGTTGCTTGCGGCGGATCAGGTTGCTGCCGCCCTCGGTTTGCCGGCACCGGCACAGACGACGCAACAACCCACCAGCTCCCCCAGCACAACGGCCTCAGCAACTGTCACACCAACGGCAACCGTGTCTGTCACCGCGTGCGCAACCCCTCACCAACCCGCTTCGGGAACCAATCTGGAATCCGCACTCACCGCGGTGGCTAGTGCTGAACAAGAAGCTGTCTACGCATACCAAGTGGCCGCAACCCGCATGGCCACCACCGCACAGTCGCAGCAGGCCACGGATTTGTTGGCACAGCATCAGCAGGCCCACCAAGCAGCCCTGGATGCTCTGCGTACACGCTGCATCAGCGTCCCGGGCATCACCCCCGGCTACCAGTTGAGCCGCGACTTCACTCAGAAGCCTGCGGCGGCTCTGGGAACCTTGGAGACCCAGCTCGAAAACGTCTACACGACGGTTGTGGCGTTCACCCCGGCGGCTACCCCCGCGGATTCCACTCGCACGTGGGCGTCCACACAATATGCCCAAGCCGTCACCCGTGCCACTTCCTGGGGAGCAGCACAGAGCAGCCTTCCCGGCATCGATGAACCGTCTTAACCCGAACATTCCCCGCCCCTCCCGTCCCAGACAGCGCCCGTAGCCGCCGGTTTAAACCGCTGGCCCTAGCCCAGGTCTCTACAAAGTGGTTGGCTATGACCATGAGCTATCCGGAAAACCCCAAGCAACATGACCTTGAACCCCACAAGGATGACATTGCACAGCGGCTAAATTGGCTGCGGGCCGGTGTGCTGGGCGCCAATGACGGCATCGTCTCCGTGGCGGCGATTGTGGTGGGCGTTGGCGCGGCCACCACCGGCGCTGGTCCCATCCTTACCGCTGGCCTCGCTGCCGTAGTGGGTGGCGCCGTGTCCATGGCCTTGGGCGAGTATGTCTCCGTGAGCAGCCAAAGTGACAGCCAGAAAGCTCTGATTGAAAAGGAAAAACGCGAACTCGCCGAACAGCCGGAAGAAGAACTTGCCGAGCTTGCAGGGCTTTACGAGGTCCGCGGGCTCTCGCCCCAAACGGCGGCACTAGTTGCGCAAGAGCTAACTAGTCACAATGCCTTGGCTGCGCACCTGTCAGTGGAGCTGAACATCACTCAAAATGATGTGGTCAGCGCTTGGCATGCGGCCCTGGCCTCCGCCGTTTCTTTCGTCATTGGTGCCGTACTTCCGCTGATCGCCATGATGCTGACGCCGGAGCAGTTCCGGATCCCCGTGACTTTCGTAGTGGTGCTGGTGGCCTTGGCCATCACGGGCTGGTTGGGAGCATTCATAGGCGGAGGCCCCCGTACCCGAGCGTCCGTTCGTGTGGTGGTGGGTGGCGCCCTAGCCCTGGTGGCCACGTACGTTATTGGCCATCTGTTGGGTTCCACCGGCGCCGCAGCCTAGCCGCGCCAGCCTCACGCAGTGCAGCTAGAGTGGCACCGTGAGTCCTGCAAACCAACAAGGCCCGCTGCGAATTCCGGAGGACCTCAGGGAATGTTTTGGCGGCACAGCAACCCGCCGGAAGTGGCTGGATTCTTTACCGTCGCTGCTGGGCACACTAGTGGACCGTTGGCAGTTGACACTGGATATACCCGGCAGTGGGTCAGTGTGGAGCGGGAACACAGCTCTGGTGGTACCGGTGCGGGCCGACGACGGCGCTCCATACGCCGTCAAGATTGCGTTCCCCTACCCTGAGACGCTCTTGGAACCCCTGGCGCTAGCCCTGTGGGACGGCCAGGGGGCCGTGCGGCTGATTGACGTGGACCATGGCTCCTGTGCCATGTTGTTGGAACGGCTGGACGGGAATACCAGCCTGGTTGAGGCCACCGTGCCCAAAGCGATAGAGACCTGGGGCAGTGTCATGCGGGAACTGATGATTGCCCCGGATACCCGAGCCCCATGGGGGCAGCTCCCCCGCATTGATGCCACGCTGGAACAGTGGAGTGACACACTGCCAGAAACGTGGGAACAGCTGGGCCAACCGTTTCCGCGCTGGCTCTTGGAAACCGCTCTGGAGGTATGCCAGACTCGGGGTGCTGTTGGCCGACGCTCCAGCAACGACGTGTTGGTGCACACGGACCTTCATTTTCTCAATATTCTGGCCACGTTCGACGGCGGTTACCGCGCTATCGACCCCCAGCCACAGCTGGGGGAAGCAGAGTTTGCTGTGGCCCCGATGTTGTGGAACCGCCTGGACCAGCTGGACGCCCGTGATCCGGCGCGGGCCCTGAAGCAACGCAACGAAAGCCTGTGTGCGGCCGCGGGTTTAGACGCCGAGGTTGCCCGCCAATACTCGATTTTGCGGGAGGTGGAGAACGCCCTTGACTACCTCACCGGCGGTGCCGCTGCAGATGCCGAGCGCTCGTTGTGGGTGGCCAGCACGCTGGCTGGGGCCACGTTGCCAGGGCTGCCACCCGTTGGGGAGCTTCACTCCGTAGGAGGGAGGGGCACATGAGGCTGTCCGTCCGCCGTAACGCCAGCATCCCCACCGGGCCCGACGCAACTGTGGCTGGACCACCGGCCCGGGTGCTCGCGCCGCTGTACGCCGCGGGGTTCACTACCGCTTTCGGTGCCCACAGCATTGCTGCCGGGCTCGGTGCCGAGAGCGGCAATAAAGGGCTCGGGCTGGGACTACTTACCTTCGGTGTACTGCTGGCTCTCTATGACGTGGCGGAGGTAATCCTCAAACCCGTCTTTGGTTCCCTGAGCGATCGGATCGGGGCCAAGCCAGTCATCATCGCCGGGCTGCTGGGGTTCGCCGCTGCCTCTCTCATGGGCACGACGGGAACCACCCCGCTCATCCTGGGCTTGGCCCGTCTTGGGCAGGGAGCCGCGGCTTCAGCCTTTTCCCCCGCTTCCTCTACCGCCGTGGCGCGGCTTGCTGGCCCACGTGCCGCAGGCAGCTACTTCGGCAAATACGGTTCCTGGAAGGGGCTGGGATATGTGCTGGGCCCGCTATTGGGCGCCGCACTCATCTGGATCGGCGGGTTCTCCACGCTGTTCCTGACCATGGCCATCATCTCCGCCGCGGCCGCCATGTGGGTGTGGATCTCCATGCCAGCACTGCCCGTGCTGGCTCGGCCCCGCTACACCGTGGCTGACCTTGTCCGCCAAAGCACCGAACCGTCCTTTCTGGTCCCCACTATGGCGCTGGCCGGAGCCACCGGAGCATTGGGCGTAGCAGTTGGCTTCTTGCCACTATTGGGCACCACTGTTCACTTGAGCTTGTTTGCCAGCATGGCCGCGGTGACGGTCCTGGCTCTCTCCTCCACCCTGACCCAACCTCTGGTGGGACGGTGGCGGGATCAGCGGCGCCTCACAGCCCGCTCAGGCATGAGTCTGGGACTGGCCCTGATAGCGGCAGGGGTAGCCCTGATCGCCATTGCGCCAGTCCCCGCCATGCTCTTCGTATCTGCCCTTGTACTGGGCTGCGGCATTGGCATCACCACACCTCTTGGCTTCGCGCATCTGGCAGCAAAGACACCACCAGAACGTATGGGCCGCACCATGGGAGCGGCGGAAATTGGTCGCGAAATCGGGGACGCCGCTGGCCCGTTGATCGTCGGGGGCATCGCGACCGTTGCCAGCATTGCCGCCGGGCTGGGCGCCTTGGCGGTCCTGGTGGCCGCAGCGTCAGTGTTGTGTGCTACGTTCCTGCGCCGCAGCTGAG
>JABBNV010000213.1:0-3440 GCA_019352125.1 Acidobacteriota bacterium
TGTGGGTTCCAGCTTGGTTGGGCGAAGATTTGCGGGTCCATCTGAGCCGCGAACACACCTTTACTGGCGTCCGCCGAGGTGCCATTGTGGGCCATCATGTGCGGGTCCTTCCTGACGAGACAGAGCTGTTGGACGGCATCCCAATCAGTACACGTTCGCGCACCTGGCTGGATCTTGCCCGCAGGCTCCCCCTCGAACAGCTAGTCTGCCTCGGCGACCAACTTATCCGGATACCACGGTTCAGTTTGGAGGGGAGAGTGCTCCCCTACGCCACGGTGTCCAGCCTGCGAGCCAAGGTGGCAGGCCATCCGAATCTTCAGGGCGTTAGACGGGCCAGGGAGGCGCTGGATCTAATGCGTGTGGGGTCGGATTCCGCCCCAGAAACCCTGCTTCGCTTGGCCATCGTCGCCGAAGGGCTCCCAGAACCGGACTTGCAGGTAAAACTTGACCCGGAAGACCCGCGGTCCCCGTCGTCGGATTTGGGCTATCGCTGGGCACGGATTGCCATGCAGTACGACGGCGCTCATCACCTCACGCGCGAGCAGCAGACGCGTGACAATCGGCGGGACGAAGGCTTCCAGCACGCCGGGTGGACATATTTCAAGTTCAATGCGGATGACCTACGTGATGATTTCCATTCGGCTGTGAGCCGCCTCCGGCAGGTCCTCCGTTCCGCAAACCCTAACGCTCAAGTGGTCGCTAAACGGGGGTTATAGCGACCACTTGAGCACTCGCGTTGGGAGGTTTTAGGGGGCGGGAGTGTAGGTGTTGGCTAGCTCGGGGCGGGATGCAGCCGTCCAGTTGGCCAGGGCCTCCGACTGCGAAGGGATCCCGTTGATGGCTGGCGACAGCGAAGGTCGGCGCACCCAGGCTCCCGCTTCCTCCGCGATCAACGCACCAGCGGCAAAGTCGTGCTCATACAGGCCGAATTCCATATAGGCATCCACGGCACCCTCCGCCACGGCGCAAAGTTCCAGAGCCGCAGAGCCCAACCGCCGAAAATCTCCGAAGCCGCGCATTCGCTCGGGCAGTTCAGCAGCCAACCGAGCCTGAATGTCCGCGTGATACGTCAGCGCAGTGGCCAATAACCTCCCCTTACGGTCAGTGGTCGGCCCGTCAAGGCGCCGCAGCGACGAGGTTCCGTTGGGCAAGGATTCCTCCAGCCAGGCTCCCCCACCCCGCGAGGCAAAGTAAGTTTTACGGAGAGCTGGCGCATCCACCACGCCCGCTAGCCATTCACCGTCTGGCCCGGCCACGGCTACCGAGGTGCCGTAGTAAGCGATGTTTCGGATGAAGTTCATGGTGCCGTCCAACGGATCCACGCTCCATCGGTATCCGCTGGCGCCCTCGGACACAGTGGGCGCCAACTCTTCGCCCGTGATGGTGTCCAGCGGCCGGGCGGCAGCAATCGTCGTGCGGACGGCCCGCTCGGCGGCCAGGTCAAACGTGGTCACCAGATCCGTGTCAGTGCTCTTGGCGGCCTCCGCAAACTCAGCCGGATTTCGGCACGCCAGCACATCCGCCCCAGCGGCTGCAGCACGCTTGGCCACCTCCAACAGCTCCGACACGCTGACGGCAGCGCCGCCAGAAGCAGACCCAGCGACAGTGCCTTCCCCATTTACTACGCTCATACCGATCCCTCCGCCAGTAGTTTCACAAAGCCATCCTCATCCAGCACAGTCAGCCCCAGTGACTCAGCCTTGTCCAGCTTGGTCCCTGTATTTTCCCCCGCAACCACGTAGCTAGTGTTTTTGGAGACAGAACCGGCAGCTTTTCCGCCGCGGGTGATGATGGCTTCCTTGGCCTCGTCGCGGCTGAAGTTGGGCAGCGTTCCCGTCACCACGATGGTCAGCCCTTCCAGCGTCCGCGGCGTTGACTCGTCCACCTCGTCTGCCATCCGCACACCGGCGGCAGCCCAGGCATCCACAATGGTCACGTGCCAGTCCACGGCAAACCAGTCGATCAAGGCATCAGCAATGATCGGCCCAACACCGTCCACATCTGACAGCTTTTCTCGAGCATCCTCCGCCGCGACAGCCTCACGGATGGCCAGAAGCGATCCGTAGCGTGTGGCCAAAGCGCGCGATGCAGTGGGCCCCACATGCCGGATGGACAGCGCCACAAGCACACGCCATAGCGGTTGGCTCTTGGCCTTCTCCAACTCGCTAAACAGCTTGAGCGTATTGGCGCTGGGCTTGGAAGGTACTTTGGCGGTTCCTTTGGTCCAGAAGTACGGCACAAGTTCAAAAACACCCGTCCCCACACCCTTTGCGCGCTTTTCCCGCCACACGCGTACGTCTGCGAGCGCATCGCGAAGCACCGAGGAGGGCCCTCCGTCAGCCAGGTCAAAGATCTGAGCCTCGTTGGTGATCGGCCCCGGCCCAGAGGGTGCAGTTACACCGGAGTTCGAGGCGGGATCTGGTCCCGGACCCACGGTCAAGGCGAGCGCGGCCTCATATCCCAGCGCTTCGACGTCGAACGCGCCACGGCCGCCCAAATGAGCCACCCGCTCGGTCAACTGCGCTGGGCAGGATTTCGCATTGGGGCAGCGGATGTCCACGTCCCCCTCTTTGGCCGGCGCCAACAATGTGCCGCAAGACGGGCAATGTGACGGCATCACGAATGCCCGCTCGGTGCCGTCGCGAAGGGCAACAACCGGACCCACAATCTCCGGGATCACGTCCCCCGCTTTGCGAAGCACCACGGTGTCCCCAATGAGCACACCCTTGGCCTTCACCACATCCTGATTGTGCAGCGTGGCCATCTCCACAGTGGAACCAGCAACCTTCACAGGCGTCATGACTCCGTACGGCGTCACCCGCCCCGTCCGGCCCACGTTGACTTGGATGTCCAGCAGCTTCGTATTGACCTCTTCGGGCGGGTACTTGTACGCCACGGACCAGCGCGGCACTCGGGAGGTATAACCCAGTGCTCGTTGGGCGGCAAAGTCATCTACCTTCACCACAATGCCGTCAATCTCGTGACTGAGACCGTGCCGGTGCTCCCCGTAATGAGCAATGAATTCCAGCACCTCGTCGTAGCTGGCGAGCACCTTGAAGTACGGGCTAGTGGGGAGTCCCCAAGATTTGAGCAACTCGTAACTTTCGGATTGGCTCGCAGCATCAAACCCAGTGCGCGCACCAATCCCGTGGACGTACATACTCAACCGGCGCTTGGCCGTTTCCGCCGCATCCTTCTGGCGCAGCGAGCCAGCAGCAGCATTGCGTGGATTGGCAAACGGTGCCTTGCCAGCCTCCACGAGTGCCTCATTCATCTCGCTAAAGTCCGAGGACGCGATGAAGATCTCGCCGCGAATCTCCACCTCGGCAGGGTGCCCCGTGCCCGAAAGCTCAACCGGGATCGCCTTAATGGTCAGCACGTTGTGGGTCACGTCCTCCCCCGTGGTGCCATCCCCGCGAGTTGCCGCACGCACCAGCTTG
>JABBNV010000213.1:3450-4371 GCA_019352125.1 Acidobacteriota bacterium
CTTGCCCTCGCGGTAAAGCAGATTGACCGCGAGCCCGTCGATCTTCAGCTCGGTCAGCCAGGACATCTGTGCAAAGCCCACCTTGAGCGCGCTGGCCGAGGTCTTGGCCACCCAAGCGGACAGCTCATCGAGGGAAAACACGTCCTCCAGCGAGTACATCCGCACCAGGTGGTCCACGGGAGTGAAGGCCGCGGAAACCGCACCGCCCACTTCTTGGGTGGGCGAATCGTTACTCACCAGCTCTGGGTGCAGTCCCTCGATCTCCTCCAACCGACGGTACAAGACGTCAAATTCGGCGTCGGAAACCAGCGGAGCGTCGTCGTTGTAATACGCCATCCGGTACCGCCGCACATCCTCCACCAGCTGCGCGTACTCCTCACGCACATCCGCATCGGGGGTCTGCTCGGGCACCTTGGATTTGTCTGCGCTGCTCACGGTTCTATCTTGCCTCATGGCAGTGACAAAACAATGAAGAACGACGACGCCCGCTCGCCTCCGCTGCACACTTCCGGGAAGTCACGGCAACAATGCCGAGTCGAAAATCTCTGTCAGGCTCCAACGAGCAATAAGAGCGAAAAATCCAACGAGTGCACGTTCCCGCCGTCACTGTTCCACAGGGACGAGAACCCAAGCTATGGTGTTGGGGCTGTCAGGGCTATCGTTCGAGAAGGTAGTAGCTGTGATTTCGCGGAACGTTCGAAGGTCGACACGAGAACGTTTCGGTCGTGGTTTCGGGCCGCTACGACAATGGTGGACCATTCGATGCCCTCGACGGGGACGGCCATAAGATCGGGTCGAGGGGCGCTGTTGCCGGGCCCGAAGGGGGCAAGAGCGAGGGCAGCGCCGCTTGCGACAGATTCGAGCTTGTCATGTTTGACATCAGCGACGGGACCCGCAGGAGCAAGGCTGCCGTCTGGTCGC